>JAUVBC010000081.1 GCA_030591405.1 Candidatus Zixiibacteriota bacterium | reverse complement strand
GTCTTTGGCCGATCCGAATAATGATTGTAATATTGATATTCTTGATGTTGTCTATCTGATAAATTATAAATACAAAGATGGTTCTGCGCCGGAACTTGGTTGCGCTGTTCTATAGTGTAGACTAAATAAACGAATTTCAAATTATTTCCCGCCAAAGACAAGTATTCTCAATATCTGCTTGCGGGAAGTTTCTGATTTCATATTATTAATCAGATTTTTATAATTTTTACCGTAGGTATGGTATAGCTATCGGAAAAACTGACAAAAATGAAAAAAAATAAGACATATAAAATTATCACTTTTGGTTGCCAGATGAATCTGGCCGATTCCGGGTCATTATCTGCACTGATGAATATCAGCGGATATGAGGCGATCGAGTCTGAAGAAGTAGCAGATATTATTATAATAAATACTTGCTCGGTCAGAGAGAAAGCTGAAGAGCGAGTTTTTGGCCGCCTGGGCGATTTGAGTAGAATCAAAAAGGGGAATAATCACAAAAAAATTGTCGTCGTTGGATGTATGGCACAGAGGATGGCCGAAAAAATTCTGGAACGAGCCCCTTATGTCGATATTATTTTAGGCACCGACCAGATGTTTGCGTTACCATCGCTACTTGATTCCGACAATCACACGCCCAAGGTTAGAACTGAGTTCGGCTTTAAGGAATGCGATGATATTACACCAAATCGGGATTATAAATATTCGGCATTCTTAACGATTATGCGCGGCTGCAATAATTTTTGCACATACTGTATTGTGCCATATGTTCGAGGCCGTGAGCGTTCCTATTCGGTTGCGAAAATAATTAACCAGATAAATGGCTTCACTGCTGATGGAGTCAAAGAAATTACCCTTCTGGGGCAGAATGTAAATTCGTATGATGATGAGGGACATAAGTTTCCGTATCTGCTCAAGCGGCTGGCCGATGACACCGATATCAAAAGAATCCGATTTATGACCTCTCATCCAAAAGATTTGTCAGATCAGTTGATTGAGGTGCTGGCATCAGAGTCAAAGCTAATGCCACACATGCACTTACCTCTTCAGTCTGGTTCCGATCCGATATTAAAACGAATGAAAAGAGTCTATACTTATTCTCATTATTTGGAATTAATAGAAAAATTAAGAAAATCTATCCCGAATATTTCAATTACAACCGATTTAATCGTCGGTTTTCCATCCGAAACGGAAAATGATTTTGAAAAAACGCTTGAGGCTGCCAAAACTATCAATTTCGATTCAGCCTTCATGTTTCGGTATTCAGTCCGGCCAGGCACTGCCGCGGCTCGGTTTATAGATGATGTGCCCGAATCAGAGAAGATCAAGCGTCTCAATACTTTAATTGAAGTTCAAAAAAAGATATCATTTGAGAAAAATCAATCTGAGATTGGCAAGGTTCAATCTGTGCTTGTTGACGGATACTCCAAGCGGGGCGAGGAGTATCTAAAAGGAAAAACAGGCGGCGCCAAGACTATTTTATTTTCTGGTAATGCCGATATTATAGGAGATGAGTGTTATGTAAATGTAACGTCGGCAGATAGCTGGACGTTACACGGAAAATTAGTAGAATAAAAATATGCCTGAAATTTATGTGCATTTTGCATATCCGGTGTTAATAATTGTTCTGGCGCTATTTTTTATTTATCGTCTCAAAATAGCGAGGACCAAAAATACCGGTGGTGTCGGTTTGATTTACTCCGGATTGATTCTTACCTTTCTGGTATCTATAATATTTCTTGTCGAGCAGCATCCTGGTTTTTCCGATTGGTTTCTGGAAGGTATTTACCCGTTAATTGTTATTTTAGAGTTTACTATTTTGGCGGCCGGTTTGATTCTGTTTGTGGCAGGTCTCGCTATCTACTTTAGTCACTGGGGCGATCGAGTAGTTGAAATTGATATACATCTAAATAAATTAAAACTTCTTGAGAAAATTCAGCAGGAATGCCGTGCACCGTATCCGGTGCCGGAACTATTGAGTCGGATTCTTTCCACTCTGCTACAAAGTCTGGAAGAATACGCCGGAGCGGCGTATCTTTATAATCAGGACAACCGAACATATACATTGGCAACCGTAGCCGGGTTATCCGAAACTGAAGTTGAACTATTGAGTGATTATCAATATGGACGCAATGTCATAAGCGAAGCAATTGACAATGACACTCCTTTGATTACATCCGATTTTAGAAGTTTTGGCGGCAAAGCACAACTGGCTCTGATCGGATTCAATTCCCTATTAATATTTCCGCTAATTTCAGGAAAAACCAAATTGGGCGTTCTCTTGTTTTTCTCAGAAAAAAAGAGTCATTATACTGAAGAAATTATTTCGCAGCTCGCCCCTGTTGTCAATTGGCTCTCGGCCAGAATTGAAATATCTCAAATTGGTCGGGTACTAAAAAGAAGCAAACAGTTTTCGGAAACAACCGGAATTCAGACGAGCGATCAATTTAAAAAACTAAAAGATATATTAAGCTCATTTGGTGCCGATGATCCGGTAGCTTCTTTTATAATAGAGTGCCGGAAACTTGCTGAAGCTGACGAAGCCTGGCTGATGGGTTTGATTGATGGCGATTTGACTATTTATGGACGTTCCTCCGATAGAACTGACTTTTCTGATAATTTCCGTGCTGCTCTTGTTAATGCCATATCCAAACGCAAAGCAGTTGTTTTAAATCAAGAAGGTACCGATGAGCAGGGACAAAATTATATTGCCCGATCATCGATTTTATATCCGGTTGGTACGAATGATGATGCTATCCTTCTTATGAAAAATAACGGCACCATTTCAATATCTGATGCCGATCAGAAAATATTTGATATAGCGGCGTCATTGGCCGAAATTGTTATTGAAAATAGCGCTTTCAAAAATTCCGAAGTTTCTCGAAGAAAAGGTTTTGAAATCATAAATGATATTTTCAAAATTAAACTCGGCTCCCGGTCATCAGAAAAGGATATAGTAAAACTTACCAATAAAGTAACCGGTCTTATTTCGTCTGCATCGATTGTTCTACTTTTTAAACGCCGGAATAATCACTTTGAAGTTATTCATAGTAATATTGATCATGACGCTTTGCAGAGTATTGTTATTTCGATGGGTGAGGGCGGCGTTGGGAAAATTGCCGCTCTAAAACATCCTGACTATGAATCCGGGTTCACAAATGTTGCGCGCTATCTTGAGCAATACCATCAGGAGAATAGTATTCAGATATATAAACTATTCGGGGATTCAAGAGGTCCGGTTTTTCAGGGAGATTATCCGATTTTGATAAATAATCGGGTTGATTATGTTATTTCAATTTATGATTTTCGGCCCAATGCCATTGGCGATATTGAAATTCATCAACTGCTCTCAATCCTAACCGGATTATTCAGTTTAAGGTTGGAATTGACCAAATCAAATAATGAGAATGAGAATGAGAATCAATTCATCGAATCAACTGCCAATTCGCCATCAGTTCTAATTATTGCCGATCAGCCGGTGATTCTCGATCTGATGACATCGATGTGCCATTCCATGAATTGCAAAGTTACATCTTCCGGAAATAGTGGCGAGGCTCTTTCGATTTTTGAATCCAAAAAACCTGATATTGTCATTGTTGATATATTATCGGAAGATGGCACCCAGAAAATAAATATCTCCGATCTGGCCCAGAAAAGTTTGTCGGCCAGAGATATCGCTTCGAGAATTAAGGAAGTGTCTCCAAAAACGATAACAATTGCTGTCGCTGGCTGGGGAGTCGCACTGGATGAGGATAAATTGATAAATTCCGGGTTTGACTATATTCTGCAAAAACCTTTTAAAATCGAACAGCTAAATAAAATTATTTTTGGCTCAGGAAAAGTGAAAGAATAGCAATTATATTTACAATTTCATTCAATTTGGACAATAATTTACCGATTATAAAAATATGGATTTAAAAAACAAAAAACCAACAGAAATGGCCAATTGTGCCAAACATATAAAAGAAGATGAAAATCTGCTTGCTCTTCCCCAGGCGATTGCTCAAATTATCGAACTGACTGGCAAGGAAGAGGTTGGAATTGAAAAGCTGTCTGAAATCATTTCCAGCGATGCGGCGCTAACCGGACGGCTTTTAAAAATCGCCAACTCACCATTTTATGGTCTGACCGGTCGTGTCGGAGGGGTTCATCAGGCAACAATGGTGCTTGGAATGACAACCGTGAAATGTTTGGCTCTGTCTGCTGCAATTTTTGATCCTTCAATGATGTCATCCAAAACTGGAATTGATATTGAAAATTTTTACGGAAATATTATCGCCGTGGCGGCTACCTGCCGCAAACTGGCCATAGAGTGTAATTATCCTTCGCCGGAGGAAGCTTTTACCTGTGGACTTTTATACGATGTCGGGACTCTTTATTTTATTCACCATTATCCGGAGCTTTTTGGCACGGTATTGCAAAAAGTGGAGAAAAATGGTAATATTATTGATGAAGAAAAAATCGCCTTTGGTATCTCGCATCCTGAGGTGGGCCGTCTGATTGCTGAAAAGTGGCGTCTGCCAGAGGATATTATTTCGGCCATTGCCAACCATTATTCCTGCGGGAACTCTGATTCAAAATTATTAGATGATATAGTCCGGTTGGCGGTTTCTCTTAATCGCGATGTGGTTGCACCATCGGATCAGTATATCGAAGATAAAATTACAAAAATCGGTATTATCACTGAAAGACTTAGTCTGGATGTTAAAGTGCTTGATAAGATATCATCGTCGATAGTGAAAGAAACTTTGGAATTTGCCGAATTGATCGAAATTAATATTGGCAATATTGAAACGATCTTAACACGCGCCAATCAGGAAGTTTTCAAAACCTATATGTCAATTCAGAAGCTCTTTAAGCAACGTCAAGAATTGACCGGTCGGATTCTTCACGAAGAAAGAGAGCGAGGTATCCTCGAAGCGAAACAGATAGCCGTATCTACGCTGGCTCATTATATAAATAATGCCTCGATGCAGATTTCGGGCCAATCGCAGATCATCAGGATGTTTCTTAAACGTAAAAGCCCCGAAGAGATTGTGGATGGATTGCCGAATGTCCTCAATAATATTGATGAAGGTATCAGAAAGACTGTTGCGGTCCTCGAGGAGATTTCTGAGCTGAATATGCTTGATGATATTGAGTATTTTGACAGATCAAAGATTTTGAATATCGATGAGCGCATTCAATCAAGACTGGACAAATTAGATAAGGATACCCACGGGATTGTTCTTCCAAAAGAAGCAGAAGCTCTTCGCGACAACTAAATTCCGTCTCTCAATCCGATTATTTCAAATAATTCTATTCTTTATTCTTGTGGTTTAGACTGCTAATTAGTTATTTATATCAAAACTAAATATTAATTTTGGAGGTATTATGAAAATTTCCACCAATCTGTCAAATCTGGAAGATGTTAAAGCATCATCGATAGTTCTTTTTTGCTATGAAGATGATTTTAATAATAATCCAATTATTAAAAAATTGGAAAGTATTTTTGATGGTTCTATTAAGCATCTGTTTGAATCGGGCGAATTTACAGGCAAATTAAATCAGTCGATAGTTTTGCATACCGGTTCATCTATTCTGGCTGACAGAGTTATTTTAGTCGGATTAGGTGAAAAACAAAAAGTCAACGATGATTGCTTTCGTCAAGCTACAGGTACAATATCCCGACTGCCAGCAATAAAAAGTTCTTCGTCGGTCGCCTTTTATCCCAATGACAAAACCTCGCGGAAAACTGTTGCCGCTATGATAGAAGGTTTTTTACTTGGTAGTTTTATTATTGATGAATTTAAGAGCGAGGCATATAAGAAGAATTTGTCACTGCCATCAATAATGATATGCGCTCGATCAAAAAAAGAGGCCAACAGTTTTGATAAAGGAATGGAAGTCGGACAGATCATCGCTGAGGGTGTTATTCTTGCTCGTCGACTGGCGGCCGATCCGGGTAATTTCCTAACCCCGCAAAAATTTGCATCCAGAGCAAGTGCGCTTGCAAAAAAGTATAAATTCGGCTGTGATATTCTTGATGAAACCAAAATCAAAGCGGAAAAGATGGGTGCCCTGCTGGCGGTGGCACAAGGTTCTCAACTTTCGCCGCGGGTAGTCGTGGTAAAACATCTGGGCGGTAAACAGGGTGGCAAGCCAATCGTGTTAGTTGGCAAGGGGATTACTTTTGATTCCGGCGGCATCTCTCTAAAAAAAGCGCTCGAGATGGATGAGATGAAAGGTGATATGTCCGGTGGTGGGATTGTGCTGTCAACCATGGTTACCGCCGTGCGGCTTGGCCTTAAGCAGAATATTATTGGGATTATTCCTCTGGCCGAAAATATGCCATCTGGTCGTGCTATTAAACCGGGCGATATTGTAACCTCGCGAAAAGGTAAAACAATCGAGATTCTCAATACCGATGCCGAAGGGCGACTTATTCTTTCCGATGCTCTTGATTATGCCAATAAATTTGATCCCAAAGCTGTGATTGATATTGCGACTTTGACCGGGGCGACCAAGTATATCCTGGGTCATGCCGGAATTCCGTTTGTGGGGAATAATGATAAATTGATCGACCTTATCAGGGCTGCTTCGGATAGATGCGGCGAACTTGTTTGGCCATTACCGATCTGGGATGAACATCGCGGGATGGTGAAATCATCTATCGCCGATTTGAAAAATTCAGCCGGTCCTTACTCAGGGACAATCACTGCTGCAGCCTTTTTGGAGAATTTTATCGGAACATGGCCCTGGGCGCATATTGATATCGCTTGTGTCGATATTGAGAAAAAAGGACGTCCATATATTCCAAAAGGTCAAACCGGAATAGGATTACGACTGCTGGTTGAGTTGTTAACAGAGTGGAAAAAGGTATAAAAAAAAGCCCGTCGGAATCGGCGGGCTTTTTTTAAAAGAATATTATATGTCTAATGTTGTGACCAGGCCGGAGCTTCATTTGTTCCCGGTCCGATAACCATTCGCAGATTGTTTCCGGTGACATCAATAATCCAGATAGATCCATCACCGAGAGCAAAAGTAAGCCATTTTGAATCAGGTGCCCACGAAAGTGGGAAAGTTTGGAGTGTTTGACCGACACCAGGTTTATACACCAGATATTTTTCTTTCAGGTCAGGACTGGTAATATAGATGCCCTGATCATCCATCGCTGCTAATATATAGGCGATCCATTGACCATCCGGTGACCAGGCGGGAGCAGTTGCTTTGGAGATAAATTTCATTTCGCTTACTGATTCTTTGGTCATACTTTTTATATCAAGCGAAGATATTACCACGCCAGCCGGAGTGACACCTTCAACCAAAACAAAGGCATACTTATTGTCATGTCCCAAAGTAGGCATCAACATATGCTTTTCAGAATTTTGCCAGTCAGCTCTGATTATTTCAAAATCCTCACCAATAGAATCCATAAAACAGGCCGGGTAATTTGGTGATAAAGCATTGAGAAAATTGGCGTTGAGATCTTTGGTAAAAAGAATTTTGTTTTCATCGCGAACCCATTCGGGGAATCGTCCGCCAAGATCGAAAGTCAGTCGGCGCCACCAATTAGTATTTGGTGTATCAGCAATGGCTGAATCGAGATATCCGACAAAAATATCCCACACTTTATGTTTGCCACCAAGATGATCGGGGCCCTTTAAATCGGCCATACCATATCGACAAAAGGCGATACTTTTACCATCTGGTGACCAGGATAATTTTCCACTGGCATTTTCGGCAGTGACAACCTTAAATTGGTTAGTTCCGTTCCAGTTCATTGCCCAAAGATTATTTTCGCGAATAAATGCGATTTTCCCGGTCGGCTGATCAATAGCTCCGGCTTTTTCTTTCGACAACTTGGCAACGGTGTTGGTCTGTCCACTAATCATCACCGGTAAAATCAGGCAAATGATTAGTATAGAATAAAGTGCTCTTTTCAAGACGACTCCTTTTTCGGATATTCAATACTTTTACTACGCCAAAATAACGTAAATCCGTCTAATGTCAAATCAATCTTACCAACTGAAGAATTTTTTCAGCTCAACTTTGCCACGAATTCCAGACAGGTCTAAAGAAAGCTGATCGGTTCCGGCATCTGAAGCTGAGAGATATAACTCTTCACCAACAGTATTATACGATTTAACGTTGTCGAAGTTCAAATATTGATATGTCACATCCAATCCGATCAACATATTCCAGAACGGAGTCGGGTAATCGGCTCCGGCCGATACGGTTAGTCCAATTGAGTTATCTTTGAGCGGATCTCTGTTTGACTCAAAACTTGATGTCGCCAGATTATACGAGGTCAATCCTTCCCAAACTTCCCACTTCGCCATATAGAATCCGGCGGTGGCGCCAACTCTAAGAGCAAGGGCATGGGTAATTCCGTATTTATCAGGGGGATTGGTCAGGTAATAATCAGCGCCGGTTTTGAATCCCAATATCTGCACTTCAGATTTGAGAGTAATATCGGTCTGAGTTCCAAGCGGTTCTACTGACATGGTATAATCGCCAGTAATGTCTCCGCCCAATTTTAGCCAGTAATCGGCCCCAAATTTAAGGGCAGTTCTCGGATTTAGCATCATCCCAAAATTGGCGTTAAACTGATAGGAGCGCCATGCTCCGGGAACCGGATATCCGGGAGAAATTTGGGAATTGGCATAATCT
>JAUVBC010000076.1 GCA_030591405.1 Candidatus Zixiibacteriota bacterium | reverse complement strand
TGGGACAGACAATCAAACTGGCAATATTCCGATGCTTAGTCTGAATAATAAGCTTGGTTTCAAAAAAATATATGATTGGATATGTTATAAAAAAGTGATTAAACAAGAAAACACCACCGAAAAATAAGGCGTAAATTGTGAGCAAAATAAATAATTTAATAATTCGTGATTTTGAAAAATCAGATTATCAGGGAATTGTGGAAGTTTTTAATTCTGTTTACCTCGATAAGGCATCTACTGCCGATGATTATATTGAGCAGGATCAAAATCGACATAAGAAGTGCAGGCATCGCAGATGGGTAGCAATTTTCGATGATACAATAATTGGCACCGGGACCTACACTCAAAATATTTTTCAGTATCATCCTCATAAATTTAAAATCTGGATCGCGTTGAAACCGGAGTATCAAAACAAAGGGGTTGGTTCCAAACTGTACGTTAAAATATGCGACGATTTGCAACAGTTTGATCCGATCTCAATTATAACCGAGGCCAGAGATGATATGCCGCATGCCAGTCGGTTTTTGTTATCAAGAGGATTTGAGGAGTTCCAGAAATATTCTGAACCGTATCTTGATGTCGATTCATTTGACTTTACGCCGTATGAAACGCTGGAGCGGAAACTAAATTCAAACGGAATAGTAATCAAAACAATGCGCGAGTTGGAAAGTGACTCGCAACGTGACAGAAAACTGTATGAGCTGGATAATGAGATTGCACGTGATCTTCCTGATGAGGAAACTTTTACTCCTTTGGACTATGAATCTTTTGAAAAAACGTGTCTTAAGGTTACTTATATAGTGCCAGAAGCATATTTTATAGCCGTTGACGGTGATCAATATATTGGGCTTTCGACATTGAATAAACATAAGGCAGAAAAAAATATGGAAACTGGTTTAACAGGTGTAAAGGGTGACTATCGTCGGCTCGGTATTGCAACCTGTTTGAAAATAAAGGCAATCGCGTATGCTAAAAAACATCAGTATTCCAAAATAGAAACTGAAAATCAAACGGGTAACAAACCAATGCTTGAATTGAATAATAAGCTCGGATTCAAAGAGAAATATGTTTGGTTGTGTTACAAAAAAGTTCTGAGAAATAGTACTGAATAATAAATTTGGAAATGCCTATTATTTTTTTCTGGACTTATATTCAAAAGGCTGTATTTTGCGTCAAATTTGAACTATAAGGAGAATATCATATGTTGACGGCACTGACGGATGGTCTTATAAAAAATAGAGAAGCTGCCTTTCATTGGCGCTATAATCTTGCCACAACCCAAAAAATTGCTCTTGCCTTTGGGATGGCAGTACTAACAGGTCTTATGGCACAGATTAGGATCCCGTTACCCTTTACGCCGATACCAATCACCGGACAAACTTTTGCCGTTCTTCTGGCAGGGATTCTTCTCGGCAGGAATTGGGGCGGTATCAGTATGGCTATCTACGCCACTCTCGGCGCAATTGGTTTGCCCTGGTTTGCCGGATTTGGCGGCGGCTTGGCGATTCTTTTTGGACCAACCGGTGGATATATTTTCGGTTTCATTCTGGCGGCATTATTTATCGGATATATCTCTGATAGATTCATCAAATCTCGCAATTTTATCCCGATGCTTCTCCTAATGTTGTTTGCTAATTTTGTTTTGATTCATGGAACCGGATTGATTCAATTATCAATTTGGCTCAATTTCGTAAAAGGTTCCTCGCCGACATTCTATGAAATTCTGGCAATGGGGACAATTCCGTTTATCGCCGGCGGTTTGATTAAAGTGGTTACGGCGGCGGCTGTGGCCAAAGGAATTACGCCAAAAAAAGATTTCAGATAATTTTTTCCATTCAAATTATCCGGGGTAGGTGTTACAAACATCTACCCCGTTTTTTATTATCTTGACCCTGCCATATTATAGGTTTTAATTATTGGAAACATATAATTCGGAGATATACTTATGGAAATATTAAAATCACTCTATGAAAATATTTTTTCAATTATACCGGTTAGCCTGGTTCTCGTTTTATCAGTTCTGGCTATTATTGCAGCTCGGTATTTTATAGACAGACAGTTCAAAAACAGACCAGGTCGACCTTTCCGCCGACAAATCATTACGATTGTACTCTCTTTTGTTGCTTTATTATTAATTGTTCTGGCGATGCCGATTAACGACAGTTCCCGTGGTCAACTTTTAAGTTTAATCGGTATTATATTCAGTGCCGCGATCGCGCTGTCGTCAACCACTTTTGTTGGTAACGCTTTCGCCGGGATGATGCTTCGAGCCGTACGGTCATTTCGATCCGGCGATTTTATTAAGGTCGGTGATTATTTCGGGCGGGTATCTGAACGGGGACTTTTTCATATTGAGATTCAAACCGAAGATCGCGATCTGATTACGATGCCGAATCTATTTATAGTCACTAATCCGGTCAGGGTAACGCGCTCGTCAGGGACCATTGTTTCCGCCGAGGTTTCTCTTGGTTATGATATATCACGACTTACAATTGAAAAACTTCTTCTGGAGGCAGCCAAAATCAGCGAGCTTGAAGAGCCGTTTGTGCATGTCATAAATCTTAACGATTTTTCAGTGACCTATCGTATCTCGGGACTTCTTAAAGAGGTAAAACAGTTGATTTCGGTTCGATCTCGACTACGCGAAAATGTATTAGATTCGCTACATAAATCCGGAATGGAAATTGTTTCGCCGACTTTTATGAATACCCGCGCACTGAATGAGAAAAAAACCTTTATTCCAAGTAGGAGTACATCAGAAATAAGAGCCGAACAAGTAAAAGAGAAAATTGCGCCTGAAAATATCGTTTTTGACAAGGCTGAGCAAGCCGAATCGCTGGAAAATATGCAGCGTCGGTATGAAGCTATGGGTGATGAAATTGCCGCTGTAAAAGAACGACAAAAAGAGACGAATGAGGAAACTAAACTCGACGAATTGAAACTGCATAAAGAGTGGTTGGAACATCGTCGTACAAAGCTGGCCGAGATTATCAGGAAAAAAGAGAACGAAGAAAAAGAAGAATAACATGAGCAATTACTACGACAAAAATCTCTCGGCCGACAAACTAAAGAAGGTATATGAAGTTGCTCCTCCCCGGACAAAACAATATCTTCAGGCCGAAATTGATTTCGTTCTAAACAATATTAAATCTTCTGATACAATACTTGAACTTGGCTGTGGGTATGGTCGAGTATTAAAACCGCTGGCACAGAAGGCTCAAACTGTTTTTGGAATCGATTCATCGCCGGCCAATATTGATTCGGCAAAAGAATACTTGTCTGAGTTTGATAATATTCAACTTTCTGTAATGGATGCCGCCGAACTGTCATTCAAAAAAAGCAGTTTCGATAAAATAATCTGTATTCAAAACGGTATCTCAGCTTTACATGTTGAGCCACAAATATTAATAAGTGAATCTTTGCGGGTAGTTAAAAGGAATGGACAAATTCTTTTTTCGAGTTACTCGGATAAATTCTGGGAGGACAGACTGGAGTGGTTTAGAATTAAGTCAAAATATCAATTACTTGGTGAAATTGATTGGGATAAAACAAATAATGGTAAAATAATCTGTAAGGATGGTTTCTCTGCCCAAACATACAGTAAAGCAGATTTTAGAGAATTGATGTTGAAATTCAAACTGTCGTATAGCATCGAAGAAGTCGATAACTCTTCTGTTTTTTGTACTATTGAAAACAAATAATTCTGAGTGGTCCAACCATAATCAATATTAATAAATTAGGGACAATTCGGTTCGGAACCTGATTTGTATTTAAAGTTAATCAGATAGACCACATCAAGAATATTCACGGCTAAATCATTGTTGACATCGGCAGACTCAATTGGATCCGGAGCGGGACCACTTTTGTACTTATAGTTGATTATATAAACAACATCAAGAATGTTAATATCGCCGTCCCGATTAGCATCACCGCAGACCCAATCCTGATTAATTTCGAAACTAAACAGCTTTTCATCGAAACTGTTTATTTCATCGGTTACCACGGCAGTGAAACTGATTGTTCCCTCACTGATTGGTGTCCCTGATACCAAACCATTTGATGCCAATATCAATCCGGTTCCGCTTAGATCATTATATTTATCACCCCAACTATATACACCAATGGTGCCTGTTGCTTCAAGCTGTTGCGAGTAAGGACTATTAACTTCCCAATTTGGAAGAAATTCTGTGGAAATAATCGGAGAATTAATAAGTTCCGGAAATATAATATAATCAACCGAAACGGCATCGTCACCGGACGATACTGATCCGTTTTTGGCATACTCCCAACGAAAAGTATGAGTTCCGGCTGAAATATTAAAACTCGCTTTGGTCCAGTCTATCTCACCGGAATATGATCCAACCATATCATCATCGATATAAAATGATAAATAATCTCCTCCGATTTGAGATGAGACCTTATAATAAAAAGATAAGACATCATCATTCACAATATCGACCTCAATAAAAAGGCCTGAGTTCTCATTGTCGTCGATAGTACCTGACTGCGCAAAATAAGATCCTTCATATCTGGAACCGGGTATCACTGTCCATTGTTGTTCACCTGAATGCTGCCACGGCAAATAGGTCAAGCCATTCGTTTCAAAATCTTCAACGACAGGATTAATAGTCATATTGAATAAAACCATATCGGAGTACCCACCATCGGCGGCTAGATCAAGCTGGAACTCTACAGTGTAATTAATCGGACAGCCTGCGGTCACGCTAAACTGATAACTACTCAACGATGTCCCCTCACCCAGCGAACCGCTTATAGTCGGATACGATGATAAACCCTGAGTTACCGAGATATAACCATCGGTACAGGAGAGAGTACCGGTCAGATTGGTGGCATCGGTAAGGCCGTAGTTGATCACTGTAATATCAAAATCAACAATATTATCCGACTCGGGATTTTCTGCATTATGATTTAAAAAACTTACCAAGGGGCCGGCAGTAATAGGAATTAATTCGACATCAACTATAGTTGCATATTCATCAAAAACAACAACATTATGAATTGTATCGGTATAATAATTGGTCGCCGAAAATTCCAGATCATATGTCCCCGCTTTAATAAGACGATGATAATCACCAACATCAGGATCGGTCGGAACTCTTACCGTATCAAATTCATGTCCCATGATATGCACTCCGGCATCAACCGGAAGCGAAGTTACCGCATCGGTAACAACTCCCCTGATTCCATACAATCCCTGCTCCAAATAATTTAAAAGAGAGTTTTTGTTATATGTCCAGTGATCATCAAGATATTTTTCTTCCATAAGAAAGGCATCGGAAAGCTCCAATGTAACTTCCCGGCACTTATGCCAAACATTCATATAATCCTGTCGGCCGCCATTGATGGAATACCAGTCATATCCATTGGTAATACCATTATTGAGATAATTCATATATCCATTGGGAGAATAAAATTGCGCCGAATCGGCATATTGTCGACAAGTATAAATAAACCAGGCGTCATCTGGATGCCTTGTAGCTGTGTTATCCCAGGGATAATTTAGGACCTCAACGCCGGAATGCATATTGGCCGAGATAACAAAATTGTGAGCTGAGGCAAAATTCATCATTGCAATTGTTTCCGGTTGCCACGAATTGCCGTCGGGATGGTTTCCGGCAAACTGATCGGGAAAATTTCGATTAAGATCGACACCATTGGCATTAAAACGACGAGCGCCAAAAATAGTATGATCACCTGAATAATATGAACCATCGGGGTTGGCATTTGGATTGATCCAGATCTCACAGCTATCGACCAATCGAGTGGCCAATGAATCGATTCCATAATTTGACAAAAGATAATCAATCAGCCGCAGCGTCAGAATGTAACCGACCGTTTCATTGCCATGCATGGTGCTGGTGTACATCACCTCTGGCTCATCCTCTTCTGCCAAAATATTATCCGAGATTTTGGCATATAGAAGCGATCTTCCATTAATCGTGGTACCGATATTCTCAATAACACAGAGGTTGGGATAATCAATTGCGAATTGATTCATCATGGCAACATAAGCGGTGTAGGTTGGGTAGGAATCCCATGCTCTGACATAATCAAGCGTATCTGACATTCTAATGTCAACACTCGCCCCCGGTGCTGTTAACAATTCATATTCATATTCTAATATTTCAAGCTGATGCAGTTGATTATCGTTAGCGAAAGCATATACGGTCAGGCCATTAACATTTACAATTGATACAATATTTGTCAGTAATTGAATTTCATCGGTTGAACTAATATCAAATTTCAAATAATATTCAGAGTTTTTGCCAAAAAGAGAGGATAGAAATAAAAGTGATATTAATAGAATTATCGCTACAATTTTAAACATGCTTTTTATCTATTCCTTTGGTTTGTTTTTTCTCATAATAATTCGGTATTTGAATATTTTCCATATTTGCATCAAAACTCTTTAGGGGCAATTTGGCGCCGGACCGCCTTTATATTTGTAATTTATAATATAAACAACATCCAAAATATTAATTGGGTCGATACCATCAACATTGGCATCATTTAATGGGTTGGGCGCAGGGCCGCCCCTATACTTGTAATTAACTATAAAAACAACATCAAGAATATTTATGCTCCCGTCATTATTAACATCTCCGCAGGTTCCGCTTTTGTCATAACAAATTAATCTGATCTCATCGATATTCCATCCGCAATAGATGGCATAATTAATGGTTGCACCCAAACCGAATCTAATTTGAAAATCAGGATTATCGTCAGCATAAACCGAAAGATCGTAAAATTGCTCGTTCCACGACGATTCATTAATGGTTGTGCCAGGTTCAAAAATCCTTACCCACTCCAATCCGTCGAAGACTTCTAACATGGCAAAGTCATGACCGTTCCCCTCAACGCCAAGCCAGCGATAAAAGTATAGTTGAATTCCAATGTAATGAGAGCAATTGATTACAGGAGAGACGACCCATTCAGTCGTACCTAAATTTGGGTTATAATCTCCGCTGGTTCCGGGATTGAGATCATTGCCAAGAATACAATTATCTTCGGTTGCACTGTTGTCAAATTCAGGATCCGACGAGCCATAAGTATCGCTTCCATAACCACCAGTGGCCGGTCCGATGGTCCATTCGGCTGTACCGATAGTACCACCCAAACCACTCCAGCCTTTGTCAGTTGAATAATCATCGGTATAAACTTCAACGCGGCCGCCGATTATAAGATCGAAGTCCAAAGATGTCGCAAAACCAAAATCGCCGCTGATATCCAAATTAAAAGTTTTTTCATAACCGGGAGGGCAAGCCGGATCAATCGAAATAACAAAAGGTTCAAAACTATTATCGACTTCGCCGCCAATTGACAGACTTCCGAAATAACTCACCGAATTATCCAAAGTAACAAAACTATCGGGTTCGGCCAATAGCCCAATAATATTGCCGCCCAACCCGGAACCTGTATTATCAATTGTTATAATTAATTCAACTGTCTCACCCGGCTCAGGAATACCATTGTTGTTTTCGGCGCTATCATTGATTGTAACTGTCTTGATACCAATTGATGGTTTGTGAACCGTAAAACTAAACACGCTTGGCCAGGGCGGATTGCCGCCGGTTCCGGTTACCGATAAGGTCATAGTTGCGGAATGTTCATCGGGGGTATCGGGATCAAAATAAAATGAAAAGGCATCGCTTATATTTTTAACTCCATAACTGCCAGAGATTGTACCATACAATTCAGTATCATCGGTTATTGTTATATATATATCATCCGAAGTAAGTGTCGCCACAACATCGGTGGCATCGGCTATGCCAACATTTTTTAGTTCCACTCCCAGCAGAATCGACTCACCGGCATCGATATAACCGTTCCCGTTACCTAACGAAATGTCATTAATATTGCTTGATTCATAAATAACATATGGATCACTGTTTTCAACAATATCCATTGTCCCAAAATACGGGATCTTGTTCTGGGCACAGATAACTATATCGGCCTGACCTGTTGTCGGAAATGGCGTCAGTGGAATCGTAACCGTACCTGTTAAGTCAACATAACCGGCACCATACAGAATACCTTCGGCGGAAATTCCAACATACGATCCGGGGACAGCAGTCACTATAATCGAAGAACCATGTTTATCGACCAATGGCGGATACGTAACAGCGTTTGCGGTCGGCAAACCGAAGTAGGTCATCACCGATGGGTCACCCATCAGATGATACACTTCCCAATAATATTCCCCCCAGCCGCTGCCTGATTCAGTCACGGCCAGATTTCCAGCCATTACGATGGCACTATTGGTATTGTAATATTGACTCACCGGTTCACCATGATCGTGAAAGACGCCGTCAAAGGCTCCCGGTCCGGTGTCGCCAAAATCTGGTCCACTACCATCAATCGGTCCATATCCAACCGCCCACCAGTAATCTTCGTCCCAATAGGTATCTTCCGAAGCACCAATATACCCGATCCCGCCCTTATTCTCAGCTTGAAGAAAAGTCTCGCCAAGACAAGGTGTGAGAAAGTTGCTGCCAAATGTATTTGATTGACAACAGTTGCCAATTCCGAGAAGGTACTTATGAATATTGGTTAAATCCCCAACATTGGTTGAGCCAAATTCCGGATTTGAATGACCGTTATGAGTACAATGAGCAGTATAGTTATAAAATCCGACACCATCATTTATGGTTCCGATAATATCGTCATCGGCCCCGGCAGCACTGGATGCAGGATGCAGCCAAACATTGGGATCGATACTATGAGCAATATTAAAATAATTCTCGGTCCCATAATTTATCTGTCCATTGCCATAAGTTTCTGAACTTTGAGAATCATAACCAGCCACAAGAGTTACGTCACTGAGGTATGACGGATCAGGCATCAAATACTGTTCATACTCCAAAGTCTTATCGATCTGAGGCTGAAGTTCGGCTATATTTTGTGCCGAAAAGCGGCCATAATATATTTCAGGGAAATAATCG
>JAUVBC010000070.1 GCA_030591405.1 Candidatus Zixiibacteriota bacterium | reverse complement strand
CGTCTGCCGATTGGGGAGTCTATTGCCGGATATGTTGCCGAATTGGGAGAGCCTCTGATTGTACCCGATGTTGAAAAGGACGAAAGATTTAAGCGGATAAATAAGGAACGATATTCATCGTCATCACTTCTTTGTGTTCCGCTGAAAGTTTCAAATCAGGTGCTGGGCGTTATCAATATGGCCAATAAAAAAGACGGCGCCGTTTTTAATGAACATGATCTGAAATTGCTGACAACTTTTGCATCTCAGGCGGCATTAATTATTGATGATGCCCGTCAGGTGGAAAAAAATATTCAAAAGCTTAAAGAATTCTCTGTTCTGTTTGAATTAACAAGGCAGTTGTCAACGGTTGGCTCGGTATCGGCGATGCGCAGGACAGTATTTGAATATTTGAAAAAACTGATGCCGGTCGATTATTCCTTGTGGTTTGAGTGGAATCCTGATTTCAGTTGTCTGAAACCGGTTGGTGTAGCCGGAACTGATATTCCTCTTACCGATACCGGCTCGATTAACCTGGATATGGTTGAAGAAAAAGAGATAACGGTAGATAATATTGACTTATCAGATATAAATTTGGATGATATAAAAAGATTGTCATCATATTTGGCCGCCAAAATCACTAATTACACGGCTTTTCCGCAACCAGGTAAAAACTTTACTGCTTTGCCGGTTTTGCGGGAAGGTGATTTGAAACATATCTTTTGCATTGGCTCGGACGGAGATGAATCTTATTCTGCTCAGGAGATTTCGCTAGCCAGTCTTGTGATATCACAGGCATCCGGTTTTTATGATCGCGAGAAGGCGTTGTTAAATGCCACTCGACTTCTGACAATGGGCAACATGATTTCCGAAATATCCCACGATCTGAGAAAACCTCTGACAAATATTAGGGGTGGCTTGCAAATACTTCGGGATAAATGGCCTGATATAGTAAGCAACTCAGATTTCTTTGAAATGGCCGAAAGTGAAATTTATCGGCTTAATGAACTTGTCAGGGAACTGGTTGATTTTTCGAAACCGCATAAATATGAAACCGAAATGGTTGATCTTCGGTCCATTATAGGTCGGGCGGCCGAATTACTCAAGCCGGAGTTCAGCAAAAAGAAAATCAGTTTTAAGGAGAATTATGGCAACTGCTCCTGGGAAGTTATGGTCAATAAGAATCAAATCATGGAAGTGTTTCTAAATCTGTTTCTGAATTCTGTTGATGCTATGGATGGCGGTGAACTACAGGTTATTGGCAAAATTGACCGTCCATCGTTTAAAAAGACAGATTATCTGGCCATGACCATATCTGATACAGGGTGTGGCATAAAACCTGAAAATGTCTCCAAAATCTTTGATCGATATTATACTTCGAAATCAACCGGGACCGGTCTCGGATTAGCCGTGGTTGAGAGAATTATCTCGGCTCACGGTGGAACTTTGACCGTTAAATCTGAATATGGCAAAGGAACTAGTTTTACGATCTATTTGCCTTTATAACAACTGCAAGAAATTGCAAAAAAAAGGCATTTAATAGATGCAAATAGTTGAATGTTGTCGTATTTTTGTCGATAGATAGAAAAAGTGCAAATGGATTCGTATTATGAAAAAAGATAAAATAAAACTGCTTATTATAGATGACGATCCCAAAGTATCCTGGATACTGGGTGAAGGGCTGAGTTCGAGTTTCGATATAACTTCGGCTCGCGATGGTATCGAGGGAATTCAGATGGTTTCTACTGAGAAGCCTGACTTAATTTTATTAGATATAAAAATGCCGGGAATGACCGGCCTGGAAGTTTTGGAAAAGCTTGGCAGACTTGACAACCGGCCTGACATCGTGATGCTTTCCGGGCATGGTGAGACCAGCAATATTGTTAAGTCGATGCGACTTGGCGCGGCAGAATTTATCAATAAACCTTTTGACGTCAAAGAAGTTGAGATACATATCAATTCTGTTCTGGAAAAGGGGAAGTTAAAGCAGGAAGTAATATCGCTAAAATCCGAACTTAGTACCCGAAAACAATATGATAAGCTGATTGGCGACTCACCCAAGATGGTTCAGGTCAAAAATATTATCGAGCAGGTGGCCGATTCTGAACTGTCGGTGCTTATACGTGGCGAATCAGGAACTGGTAAAGAGATTGTCGCTCGGCTATTACATTCAATGTCTAATCGGTCCGGACAGACGTTTACCAAGGTAAATTGTGCAGCTATTCCTCGTGATCTTCTCGAAGCGGAGTTGTTTGGGTATGAAAAAGGGGCTTTTACAGGCGCCCACAAGACAAAGCCGGGTCGGTTCGAAGTAGCCAATAAGGGCAGTATCTTTTTGGATGAAATCGGCGATATGCCTTTAGAACTGCAATCCAAACTTCTTCAGGTATTGGAGCAGCAGGAATTTGTCAGAGTTGGCGGATTACACAATATTCATGTTGATGTCAGAATTGTTTGCGCCACCAATAAGAACCTGGATGAAGCTATTCAGCAGCGCCTTTTCAGGGATGATCTGTTTTATCGTCTCAATGAAATTACAGTATTTCTGCCATCTCTACGAGAAAAGAAAGAAGATATTCCGCTTCTGGCTAATTATTTTCTGGAGCGGTATAATAAATATTATCAAAAAGATTATCCAACTCTTTCTCAGGAGACCATGGAGAATCTTATAAAATTTTCATGGCCTGGAAATGTTCGTCAATTGGAAAATATTATAAAACAAATTGTTGTCAGGGGTGATGAATCGGTTGTTGATGATCTAAAGGTTCACGGTAATATATCCTCCGATATTAAACCAGTTGAAGAAGATTCGGGAATTGTTGACGGCCAGGAAGAATCTGCAAATACATATTCGCTAAAAAAGCGGATCAATCTGATTGTGGCGCATCAGGAAAAGAAATTAATAAAAGAAGTTCTTGGCAAAACTAATTGGAATCGACGTCGTGCCTCCGAACAACTTGAAATCAGCTATCGCTCATTATTATACAAAATCAAAGAATACGATCTTGATACTACCAGATAATTATATATATGTTGCAAAAAGTATGACATATTAATAACACCATTGCTATAAGTATGCACATTATAGGCAGGTATTTGCGCACTTGAGAATGTAGTTATTCATTCGCGGTTAAAAGACTCCACTTAATAAAATATAACCTCTTGTTTGTTAGCTGAATACAGGCGTTGTCGCTTCCTATTTTTTGAAAAGTTTAGACTCCATTTTTTAAATTAATATAGATAAGCGTGGAATGATTATTGCTTCTATTTTCGTTGTGAAATATTTTATTTTCGGAAACAACATCATTGGTGGAAAAAATGGGAGAAGTTAGAAATATTACTCATTTGGAAGATAGTTTCGCCAAAAGAATTGAATATGAATTAAAGAGGGCGGAACGATATCGAATATTTGTCTCATTTTTGGTTTTCGACCTCGGCACTATATTGGACACGGTCGGCGACTTTTCCTCCGCCGGTGAAAACCATCGCAAGAGTTTTATTCGTTCCCTCAATTCTGTAATCGGCAGTTCGGTCAGGGAAGTAGATTCAGTTTCTAATGGGAATCGAATGAAGATCGGCGTTTTATGTCCGGAAACATCCCGCCAGGGAGCTGAGGCGGCGGCGAAACGAATTCAAACCGCTTTGAGTAATTATTGTCTGGACCATTTCAAGAATTCAAATGAATATTTTATTCCGGTTGAGATATCATCTTTTCCGGATGCAGCAGGCAATAGATCAATTGCAAGCTATACCAAGGAATATGCCGACAGTATTGAATAAATTAGTTTTGTAAATAAAAGCTATTGAAAAGGCCGTCAACTATTGGCGGCCTTTTTTTGTTTTAAGCTGATTTCGTTTGGCTGATTTGCTGTTATAGACAGTTTGGTTCGGGTCCGCTTCTATATTTGTAATTGATGAAATAGACAATATCAAAAGTATTTATCTGAATATACAGGGGCATTGGATATTTACAAGGTTTTTATCAATGCTGCATTTAATCTGAGAGATAGATTATCATGAAAAATAGCATTTGATTTAATTTCGAAAACTATCTATATTCTCAACCGGGTCAGTTTTGAGTTATAAACCGAATCTGATCTAAAGAATATGCCCCCGTAGCTCATCTGGATAGAGCATCTGCCTTCTAAGCAGAGGGTAACAGGTTCGAGTCCTGTCGGGGGTATTTTTTATTTCCGGTTAGAAAATTATCAGACAGAATAATCGGTTTGACAAAATCAGGAAGCGATGCTGTTAAGTTAACTCTGGACTTTTTTCGGAAATTGGTTATATTTTAATGACTTAACGAGATTAATTTTAGGGATCGGGTGTAGTATAGTCAATAGACCGGGTTGAATTGATTTTCTTTAAGCGGTCCAGAGCACATTGATTTGAATTGATATAGATTAAATGCTGTAATTTATTATGCAAATATTTGGGACAAATATATTCTTGCCAATATCTCTGGGAAATTTGGAAATAATATTACTCTTCATATTATTGTTGGCCCTGGCAATAATCATTATCCTTCGCCGCAAGAATTATATCCTGCAACGTGAAGGCGAAAAACAATCTGATTCCATTTTAAATAATATTCAGGATGGTGTTTATCGCACGGATATGGATGGCAACATACTCTGGTGTTCGCAATCAGCGATAAAAATGTTGAAAGTTAACTCGTTGGCAGTAATAAAAGAGATAAACGTTAAAGATTTCTATGTCTACCCTGAACAACGCAACGAACTATTGGCCAAACTGAAAGAAAATGGGCAAGTTACAAACTATAAGGCCCTTTTGCGTCGATTGGACGGTAAGCAAATTACTGTTAGTTGTAATATTGATTACTGGCGAGACAGCAAAGGTGATATTGCCGGTATCGAGGGTGTTTTTAGAGATATCACCGAGCAGAAGAAAGCAAAAGAGGCGCTGATTGAAAGTGAAGAAAAATACCGCAGTTTGGTCGAGGGTGCCTCCGAAGCTATTTTTTCTGTTGATTATGATGGCACTTTTCTTTTTATGAATAATGTTGCCGCTCAGAGACTTGACGGAACCCCGGAGAATTTTATCGGAAAAACGATGTGGGAGGTTTTCCCCAAACAGGTAGCCGATACTCAAATGATATCAATAAGAGAGGTTTTTGATACCGGAATTGGCCTCTCTTCACAGACGGCTACTATTATAAAGGGGAAGAAATATAGATATAGCACTAACCTGCAGCCGATAAAAAATTGTTCCGGAAAGATATCATCGGTCCGGGGCGTTGCCAGAGATATAACGAGTTTGATTCAGACTCAACAGGACCTTAAAAATGAGCGCGATTTTGTTGAATCTTTGCTTGAAACCGCCACTAGTTTGATAGTTTGCATGGATAAATATGCCATAATTACTGTATTCAATAAGCAAATTGAAAAATTAACCGGATATTCCCGTGACGAAGTTATTGGGAAAAGCTGGCAAGAAATATTTCTTCCTGAAGATCACTATCATCATAAAATAGATAATTTTGAGGACTGGGTAAAAAAACACCCATGTGACCGATTGGAAGGATGGATAAAAACAAAGTCGGGTGAGCTCAGAACCATATTATGGTCAAACTCGACTCTTTTTCATCCCGATTCTGATGATTTTACAGCTATTGCCATAGGTCTTGATATTACTGATAAAAAGATAGCCGAACAGGCGCAGATTGAAAGTGAAACTCGTTTTAAAGAATCGTTAAAATATTCGCAGGCGATATTATATCGTCTTAATTTAAAGACAAACACCTACGATTATATGAGCGACGCTGTCTATGATATCACCGGCTTTACTCCCGAGGAAGTAATTGCAATGGGTGCCGATGGTGTCAACGTATTGGTTCACCCAGATGATAAAGAATTACATATGAACTATCGGCATAAACTGTTTGAAACTGATAAAGGGGAGCTGGAAACTCATTATTTTGAAAGTCGGTTAAAAAGCAAGGATGGAACATATATCTGGTCGGGCGACAGCCATGTTTTAGTGAGAGATGCAAACGGCGAACCTCTTTATATAATTGGATGCGCCCGAGATATAACAGAACGAAAGCAAATTGAACAGACTCTTCGCCAGTCCGAGTTGCTGAATCGCAAAACGATTGACTCCATTGATGAAGCTATTCATGTGATCGATACTGATTTGAAGATTATTCTAATTAATGAAACTTTTATAAAATGGTGTGAAGAATTAAATGTCGATATTGATGCCATTGGAAAATCAATATTCGATGTATTTCCATTTTTGCCTGAGAAAATCAAAGAGGAGTATCAGCAGATCATTAGAACTGGAGAGTCTTTATTAACCGAAGAAAAGACAATGTTAGACGATCAAGTAATAATCACTGAAACAAGAAAAATTCCGGTAATTGATAAGGGTGTTGTTTTACATATCGTAACTGTAATAAGGGATATTTCCATACAGCGTCAGGCTGAGGCGGCAAGAATTGAAAGCGAGGCACGTTTTCACGAGGCACTTGAAAATTCGCGAGATATTTTATATAGACTTAATTTAAAGACAAATCGATATGATTATATGAGTAGTTCAGTATATGAAATAACAGGTTACACCCGTGACGAAGTATTTGCGGCCGAGGGCGACGGAATCAATACCATAACACATGCAGATGACTTAAAAATAACCGGAAATTACAGAGAAAGGCTAATCGAGGCTGATCAGGGAAGAGATATCTCTCATTCAATTGAATATCGTATTCTACACAAAGATGGATATTATATCTGGCTGGGAGACAGGCATACTCTAATTCGGGATTCCAAAGGTGAACCATTATATATAATTGGTGTTGCCCGGGGTATAACTGAGCAAAAACTTTCCGAAATCAGACATGAGGCGAGAATAAATCTTCTGGATAACTTGAGGAAAGCTAATAGCATCGACTCGTGTCTGCATTATGGATGCCAGGCAATTTTTGAAGCTCATATTTTTGAACGGGCTGTACTCACCCTGCATAATGATAGAAAAGAAATTATCAATATTGGCTACATTGGCCTTGATGATAAAACCATTAAAGCGGCCTGTAATGCTCCTCCGCCAAATGATGAACTCCTGGCGAAACTGACTCAGGAACAATTTAGAATCAGTAACTCTTATTTCATCCCGGCCGAATCCGGCATGTTGTACGAAAAAACGGAGAGATTTGCGGCCCAGGAAGATTTTACCAATCTTAAATATTCCACCTGGCAGCCCGGAGATGAGCTTTTTGTTCCTATTAAGGGTAGTGCCAAAATGTACGAAGGTTGGCTTTCAGCTGATACGCCGATGGATCGGAAAAGGCCGACACTTGATGTTATTACTCTTCTTGAAGAAACGGTTGATATTGTCACTCAAAAAGTCCGTGAAATCAGAGCGCAGCATATTCTTAAAGAAAAACATATTGCTCTGATTGAGAGTGAGGAAAAATATCGTAATCTGATTGATTCCAGCCCTGATCCGATAGTAATTCTTCAAAATGAGCGAGTCAGTTTTGTGAATACCGCATATACTAAATTATTGGGATATACTCTGGATGAGGTAAGTGAAGATAGCGGTTTTATAAATACCATACATAAAGATGAATTAGATGCTGTTATTAAGAGGATGAAAGACAGACAATCCGGCAAAAAACTCTCAAAAGTTTTTGCTATAACCCTTATTTCCAAAGATGGCGAAGAAATTCCCTGTGAAACGTTGAACACACAAATTCAATATCAGGGCCAACCGGCTGAATTTATTACGATGCGAGATGTTTCTGAACGCAAAATAATGATCGATGCCTTACTCCAAAGTAAAGAATTTAGCAATGCCATAATCAAATATTCCCCATTAGGGGTTTCGGTTCGAGGTAATACTGGAAAGTTGCTTAGCGCCAACGTTGCCTGGGTAAAGATATGGGGACATTCTAAAGAAGAAATGATTGATTTTACTAACAGGGAAAGGGATGAACTAAAATTTGATTATTGCGATGAATATCTTGGCGGGTGGCTTCCTGCGTTGGAACGTGTTTATAAGAAGGGCGGATATCTGCATGTCTCCGATGTAAAAGTTTCCAACCTGAAAGGGAGAGAAAGTCTTTGGGTCTCACAGCATTTTTATGCTATTAAAGATACCTCCGGTAAAGTTGACCGGGTGGTTATTTTAACTGAAGATATTACAGAACGAAAAATTGCTGAAGATAAAATCAAAGCGATCAATGTGGAGAGACTTGAACAGGCCAAACGTATAGCAGGAACTTTTGCCCACGAAATACGAAATGCCTTGTTTCCTGCATCGGCTTCACTAAATAGATTGAAAAAAATCTCCCAATTAGACAGCAACGATTCGGAAGAGCTGAGAAAATATTCATCTATTGCCGAGCGATCAATAACCAGGGCGGCCGATATAACCGGATTAATTTCATCTTACACAAAACTCGATACCGAAAAGATGCCGGAACGGGTAAACCTAAATGAGATTATTCGGGAACTGGTAAATAATAATGAACTACGACTGAAAGAGAATAATGTAGAAGTAAATACTTCAGGGGAAAGTTATTGTTTGGTGAGATCGAATCGACGGCAATTATTGCTTGCTTTTAATAATTTATTACTCAATAGCATTGATGCCATTGCAGAAAAGAATGAAAGAAAAGATGGAAAAATAAATATTGGTATGTCTGCCAATGATGGGGGGTGCGGTATTTCTTTTCAGGACAATGGTTGCGGCATCCCACCTGACTATCTTGACCGGATATTCGAACCGTTTTTCTCAAAAAAATCTGAAAGCGGAGGGACCGGACTAGGTCTGGCAATGGCCAAAAGAATTATTGAGATGTATGGCGGTACGGTTTTGGTGAAAAGTGAACCAAAGAATGGGACCACCTTTAATATAAATTTACAAAACTATGAAAACGATAATGTTGACAAAACCAAAAGTTTGGAATAATTTAATAATATGAACTTAGGTAAAACATTTACGATTTTATTGGTTGATGATGATATTAATGTCTTGGAAATGCTCGAAGATATTTTTAAGGAGAATTATTCGACCATTGTCGCCAAGTCGGGAAAAGAAGCGATTGAGATAATTAGACAGTACGAAGATATTGCTACGGTTGTGATGGATATTAAAATGCCCAATATGGATGGCATAACTGCCGCGCGCGAAATTCGTGGAATCAAACCAGATATCCCGGTGATATTTCATACCGGATACCCCGGCGATTACGACGAGGACGCTATTGATCACGAGGAAAAACCTTTTGATTATATTCT
>JAUVBC010000256.1 GCA_030591405.1 Candidatus Zixiibacteriota bacterium | reverse complement strand
TTAGTTTCACCGCAGCGTCCAATAATTTTGAGCTTGCAATCGCAGTTTCGGTGGCGGTTTTTGGTATCAATTCCGGAGTTGCTTTTGCGGCAGTAATTGGACCATTGGTTGAAGTGCCGGTTCTGATCGGTCTGGTTAATGTTGCCTTGTTTTTCAGGAAAAAATACTTCGCAGATAACGATATTGAGCTTAAAAGTTGTAAAACGAATTAGAATAAACAATAATAGCCTCAATTGCTTTTATCTTTATAAGTTCTCATTATGGCTATCTTATTTTTTGATATTTATGACTATTCCATAGGTTTCTTATTCGTATACATAATATATTTGTTTCTAAGTTAGAAATATGTTAATCTGTTTACAATAATTGAGATAGAGGATTAATAATGGCCAGGGAACTTTCAGATTTAAAACATACAGCCGTCAGTTTAAAAAACGGCGGAGAAGTAATAATTCTTGATACCGGATCAGTTATTAATGCTGAAGCAGAAGCTATGTTACAAGCCCTTCATTCGCGTTCGACTGGTGGATTACGAAATCATTTGGAAATTTTAGCGGAAAAAGGGGCCGACAATTTTATGGAAAAGTTTTATGTCGGTTACGGACATCATTCAATCGGCGATTGTGGAGATACCACAATATTTGTCGAAGGGATTTCGATGCCGGCGGTCAAGGCGGTGCAGGATAACCCGCTTTTTAGAGGACAGGAATCCTCGACAAGGTATTTGGATTTTTCCCGACAGCCGTTTATTGACCCAACCAAAACTAAAGAGGGAAATAGCCTCTTAGAAAAACAGCGACAATTTTATATTGATGCCCAGGAACCGACAAGAGCTCATTTAAAAGAGCTCCATCCGATAAAAGAGGGCGAAAAAAAATCTATCTATAAAAAGGCGATCGATGCCAGAACTTTTGATATCACCAGATCTCTTCTCCCGGCAGGAGCGGCGACAAATTTTGCGTGGCATACAGATCTCAGACAAGCGTCAGATAAGATATTATTTTTAAAACATCATCCTTTACCGGAAGTTAGAGAGATCGCCTCAGGAATAAAAGAAGCACTTAAAAAACATCACCCTCATTCTTTTGGGCATGAAATCCCCGATGCAACAGAAAGCTATCAGGACCTGATAGCGGAAAATTATTATTACCATGATCCGGAATCTCCCGATGAACCAATAATTGATTTTAAAAATATTGATCTTATAGAGTTGAAAAAATTTAACGATCTTCTCAGCAAAAGACCTCCCAAGACAGGACTGCCAAAATTTGTCGGGCAGATAGGTACTCTTGATGTAAGATACCGGTTAGATTTTGGTTCTTTTAGAGATGTTCAGAGACACCGCGCGATAACCCAAAGAATGCCGTTGCTTACAACCGACCTTGGATTTAATCAGTGGTATATTGATAATCTGCCGGAAACAGTAAGAGAGAAACTGCCGGGGCACTTAGAAATGATTAAAAAGTCCATTACCGATTTTAAAGTTTCCAGAGAACTTCAGCAATATTTTATACCGATTGGGTATAATACATCCAATAGATTTACCGGAGATTTACCAGCGACAGTATATATGGTGGAAATTAGAGACTCCCGGTTTGTGCATCCAACATTGCAAAAAGTCGCCCATAATATTGGAGAACAAATTACTGGCAAGTTAGGAATAAGACTAAATGTCGATCCGGAACCAAACAGCTTTGATATCAAAAGAGGGGAACAAGATATTGTTACTAAATAATCAATTCAAAGCGTTAGTCTGTATGAATGAGGGATTATCTCTGAATATTAAAGAGCCTTATTGTTTATCTTTATAGTTATAGGAAAATTTGTTTCCCAAATTTGATTTATATTATTTTTTATGAGTACTGTTGAACTATTAAAAAACTGTTATCTCTGCAAAGAATTAAATGAGCAGGAATTAAGCTCGCTGGCTGAGATTGTTTTTATCAGAACAATTGATAAGGGGGAGATCCTGTTTTTTCAGGGTGACACAGCCAATGGTTTTTATACCCTGCTTTCAGGATTGATTCGTATTTATAAATCTTCGCCTGAGGGTAAAGAGTATACGTTGCATACTATCCGACCGGGTCAGATGTTTGCCGAAGCGGCGATATTCGGCGGCAATAAATTTCCGGCCAACTGTATCGCGCTTGAAGAATCGAATGTTGCCTTTTTTGGAAAAGACAAATTCATTAATTTGATTGTTAACTCGCCTAACATTTCGCTGAAGATGATCTCGGCGTTATCCGGTTTTGTCAGAGATTTTAACCGGCAGATCGAAAACCTGTCGTTAAAAGAGGTTTCGGCCAGACTTGCCTTGTTTTTATTAAACCAATCAGAAAAAACCGGTCAAAACAGTATTGTTCTTGATATATCAAAATCTGAGTTGGCTAATTCTCTTGGCACGATCAGTGAGACACTTTCCCGTAACTTTCGCAAGATGAAAGAGTTAGCGATAATTGAGATAGATGGCAAAAGCATCACCGTTCTTGACTTTGATAAACTGCGCGCAATTGCCGAGGGCGAAAAAGTTTAATTTTTTTGACTTAAATCAAAGCCGATTTTAGTCCAATCCCCGACATTCCTAATATTAAAAATGATGACAAAACCTGTGTATATATTTGGAGGTCGAAATGGCAGTTAGAAAAATTATTAAAATTGACGAAGAGAAGTGCGATGGTTGCGGAGATTGTGTTCCAAGTTGCGCCGAGGGAGCAATTCAGATCATTAATGGCAAGGCAAAAGTGATTAGTGAAACTTACTGCGATGGTTTCGGCGTTTGTTTGGGCGAATGTCCTCAGGGTGCGATAACAATGGTAGAGCGGGAAGCGGCTGCCTATGATGAAGAGGCTGTCCAAAAACATCTGGCCGAACTGAAAAATAAAAAAATAACTTCTCTTCCGGTAATTGAATCTTCTCCGATTCCTACGCAACCGCATGGCGGATGTCCCGGTTCGGCTATGAGAGGTTTTAATCAACCGCCGCAGGTGTCAAGTCAACCGGCTGATAGCGGCAGTATTTTACATTCTCAATTGAAGCACTGGCCGGTTCAATTGATGTTGGTTCCACCGCATGCACCATTTTTAAAAGGAGCAGATATTTTAGTTTGTGCCGATTGTGTTCCATTTACGGTTCCTGATTTCCATAGTCGTTATCTGGCCGGAAGAGCATTACTGGTTGCATGTCCAAAATTGGATGATCTACAATACTATCACGAAAAGCTGAAAGATATTATAAGAGAAGCGGCACCAAAAAAACTTACGGTAGTAAAAATGGAAGTGCCTTGCTGTACCGGTATCGCTCAGGTGACTATCCAAGCCCGCAATGAAGTTGCTCCCAATATTCCTGTCGAAGTAATCACTTGCGGAATTCAGGGTGGAAGTCATATTGAAAATATAAAAATTGGACAGGCCGGATAAAAACTAAAATGGAAGACAGGAAAGACATTAATAGCTCGATCAAACAAGGGGAGAGGTCCCGGAAAAAATATAATCGAAACAAGCAAAAACCGATTCAGACGATTCGTTTTTGGGTTCAGGTCGGTTTTGTTCTTTTATGTTTATGGATCGGGGTTGAGTTTTATAATTTTGTCAGATTTTTGGAAACTTCCGGGCTCGAAGGTTCGGCTTATCGGCCCCCCGGTGCTGAAGGATTCTTACCGATCAGTTCACTGATGAGTTTGTACCTTTTTGTGATCTCGGGAGAAATTCATCCTGCTCATCCGGCCGGTTTTTTTATTCTGCTGGCGGCGATAGTAGTTTCCTTTGTTGTAGGGAAATCATTCTGTTCATGGCTCTGTCCATTTGGCTGGTTGTCGGAATTGCTTGGGGATATTGGCGAGAAGATTTTTAGAAGAAAATTAAAAATACCGATGTGGCT
>JAUVBC010000006.1 GCA_030591405.1 Candidatus Zixiibacteriota bacterium | reverse complement strand
TTAGGTTTATTGGCCATCATTAACTCCTGTAAGTTTTGCACAATAGGGGTTTGTTTTTTTGTACTTTAAGATATCAAAACAGGCCAACAGACCCATTACTCCTGATTTATCCGGTAATGGTGAGCATATTATGCCAAATCCCTGAGTCTCATTAATAATCAAGGAAAATGATTTCTGTTCCTCCAGCGAAGCCATCATCATCTCAAAGATATTATCTTCTAACCCCAATTTGGCAGATTCTCCCAGTAATAATCTTTTGGTGTCGATAAACTCCGACAATGATTTATTCATATATACGACTGTTGCTTCAGAATCAATACCAATCACACCAACCGGGAGGTAATTAAGAATATTTTGTGCTACCGTTAAGGCCTTATTTTTGAATTCTATATCCCTGGTTCGTTCGCTGACTCTTTCTTCAAGAGTTTTGGTAAGATTCTGCAGTTCTTTGTATTTTATCGAAAGCTCGCCATACAATTCAGTATTTTCTTTTTGCAGCCAGTGTCTTTCAAATGCATCTTTAACAGTTGTCAGAAGATTCTGGTCGTCCCATGGTTTAGGTATGAATTTATATACATGTCCCATATTGATAGCTTCAACAATCACACCGGCATCGGCATAACCGCTTAAAACAATCCTGATGGTATCCGGATATTTTTCCTTCACTTTATTTAGAAATTCAACTCCATTCATTCCAGGCATTCGATAGTCCGAAACGACCACCTGGATATTGTTACTTTCAAGCAGCTTTAGACCGTCCTCGCCTGATTCGGCTGTTAATACTTTGCAGTCAACATCAATCAGGAGACGCTTAAGCGATTTTAGGATATTTTGTTCATCGTCAACAAGTAACAGACTCAGTTTTTCTTTCATCTATGCCCTCCAGAGGCAAAGTAATAGTAAATTCAGTCCCTACACCAACCTCGCTCCTGACATTAATAAAACCTTTATGCTTTTTTATGATATCGTATGAGAGGCTCAACCCTAATCCCGTCCCTTTACCAACATCTTTTGTTGTAAAAAATGGTTCAAACAGTTTTTTGATATTTTTCTCAGGTATGCCTACCCCGTCATCTGCAATTGAAATGTAAATATTCCCATCGTCCGCCCAGGTTTTTATGGTTATCAAACCGTTTTCTTTTTCGATGGCATGCGCGGAATTAACCAATAGATTCATGAATACTTGATTAAGTTGATTGGGCATGCAGTAGAGTTCAGGAATTTCGCCAAGCTCTTTTTTGACCTCTGCTTTATATTTTATCTCATTCCTTACAACATTCAGAGTAGTATTGATTCCCTCATTAATATCGGTATGCTCCTTTTCAGCTCTGTCCACCCGGGAAAAACTTTTCAGATCACTCACAAGTTGTTTGACTCTGTTGGTCCCTTCCATAGATTCATTGATTGCATCGGTAAAATCTTTCAGCATTTCCTTAATATTTTCCAAGTCCTCTGACGTGCTCTTATCTTGTCCTTCAATAAATTCATTTACCTTTTTTAGATACTTGCCCATGGTGTTGAGATTGGAATTTATATATCCCACTGGATTGTTTATCTCATGTGCCACACCGGCGGCAAGCTGCCCAATCCCAGCCAGTTTATCTGATTGTATTAATTGTTGGCGACCTATATACTGTTCGGTAATATCCTGGGCCAGTCCCACAAGACCGGAAACTTTTCCGTTGCTATCGTGCAGAGGAATTTTGGAACTTGAAATCCACCTTATTTCACCAATGTTTTCAATATATTTTTCTTCCTGATTGATAATCTCCGTATCATTTTCCATTACGGAGTTGTCATCAGCATAGTATTTCTTCGCCAATTCTTCTGAATGAACCTCAAAACAGTTTTTTCCAATTATTTCATCCTTAGATTTGTTTACAAGTCTGCAGAATGCTTCATTGACTTCGATATATTTATGGTCAATGTCCTTTATGTACATCAAGGCGGGCACGGTGTTAATCATGGCGGTATATCTGCTAATGGTTTGAGATAATATATCTTCGGCTCTCTTACGTTCTATTGCTATTGCAATATGCTCTGAAACAAATGTCAAAATATCCAAGTCATTCCTTGTGTATGCATTAGGGTCGCTATAGCTCTGAACTGCAACGGTGCCGATTATATTATCTCCCAATGTAAGTGGGGCACCAAGCCAAACTTCCGCAGGTGTACCAAGTATCCCAACCTCGCCGCTATCCGCAAGCCGTTGATAGTCCTTCTTGTTAATTAAAAGAGGGCTGGCTGTTCTTCGCACGTAGTCAGTTAGACTCTTCCTTAGATCCAGTGATTTAAGATCAGTATCGCTGTCATATTCGTCGACATGAAATGGGAATGAATACAGCTCGGTCTTGTTATCATAAAGAGCAACATAGAAATTTGACGTATTAATTAATAAGCCGAGATTGGGATAAATAATCTTCAGCATTTCCTCCAAATTTTTTGTTGAAAAAGCTGCTTCGGATATCTTGAACAAAATTAAATTAGTTTCTTTAATCTTTTCGCGCTCAACCGCCTTACCAAGAGCTTGGGTTATGTTATTAATAAGATTGCATTCATCTTGCGTGAATGGCCCCTCATACTGATTCGGGCACTTCTTCAGATAATACACCTCCAAGCAACCTTTAACTTCTCCACTAACTATAATATCGCTGGTCAGTTTCCACTCAGTTTTCTCAAAGGCCTTGGAAACATATTCCTGACCATAAATGTGAATCTTTGCTCTGGTAATTTCAGGATACTTCCACGCCGAAGGAATCGGTTTTACCACATTATGGAAGATTTGTTCCAAGCACTCACATCTTTCGACTACATCGGCTATTTTATACATGCAGGTTAATTCTTTAACTCGATCTTCCAGCTCAATAGACTTCTCACTCAGAACTTCCTCTGCCAATTCGCGGTTTATGAGAGCATCTTCCAATTTGTCATTAGAATTAATAAGAAGCTCTGTAAGGTTTTTCTGATTTTCTTCAGCCCGTTTCCGTTCGGTGATATCACGTACCGTTGCAAGAATCACGTTCTTTTCATCCAAACATATCGCGGTGAGTAAAACTTCTGCAGAAAATGAATTGCCATCCAAGCGTTTATGTACCCCTTCGAATCTATTACTTCCGTTCTTATCCGCGATTGCAATTTGCTCCATAGCAAGCGTAATTGAGTCGGTGCCGCACGGTTGCGTTGGCGGCGACAGATCGGCAGGATGTTTGCTGCAGAACTCCTCTGAACTGGCACAACCGAATATTTTCAATGTGGCGGCATTGCAATTGATGAATCCTTTTTCACCAAGCAGCATAATTGCATCACTGGAAGATTCGTAAAGAGTTCGCAATTTATTTTCGCTGGCCTGCAATTTTTTGTCGGCCTGTTTATACTCGGTTATGTCAGCACCAAAGAAATATAGGGAATCCGTTTTTTCATCTTTCCTTATAGTAAAAAGGAAACTCCGATTACCCACCGTGATTTGATACTGAGTTAACTTTTCAGAACCAATGTCACGAAAAATTGATTTATCTAAACCGGGAAGAAGAATAAAAATAGATTCTTTAGGTGCTTCTTTTCCAAATATTTCCAGGGCGGCCGGATTTAATACTTTTACATACCCATCCAAGCTAACTTGCATGACAGGAGCGGGGTTATTCTGCATAAAAGCCGCTTCTATTTGTAGTTTATTATCGATTTGCGGTATATTCATTTTTGCAATACTCCCACACTAATATATTATATTTATAAATTCTGGGATTTAGACAGATTGATTTTCCCAATGGCTGTTTCGGCCTCGCCCAAATTGCCCCATTTACTATATTAATTTATCGACAATATTTGATTGGTTCTGAATGGAATAGGGAAACAACTAATTCAAAAACAGGAAATTATAATAAATTGATCTATTTTGGAAATTCCAATGACGTCTAATGGGTTTCGTAAGTTGTTGTATAACAATATAATAAAGCTCCCCGAACCATGCAGAACTCAGAACTTTTAGGTTGGCTTTTAAGCTCCCAGAAATCCGTCGTTCTGCCAGAAAGAGATATTTGTAGGTTCTTGCTATTGGTAAGAAAAGCGGGGTTGACTATTCAATATCAAGAACTTTCAAGTTCTCATTTAATATCGAAAAATTATAAAATAGTTTATTTCAAAAATTCCTGATTCCCTTTATCGGTTTCTTCAAATCTGATGACTTGATTATTTATATTTAATAGCCAATATTTGGAACTAAGATTATAACATATGATAGGTTTATGCTTTTGGTAATAAATAAAAAATATTTTTTGTTATTTGGCTTAATTCTCCCTCTTTTTTTGCTTATCGGATGTAAACAGCTGGAGAAGCGATTGGATGATTACCTTTTTGCCGCGCAGCATCAATGGCAGTTTGAAGGCGCCGCACTGGTAGCAGTTAATGGAAAGGTAATCCTGAGCCGCGGTTATGGGATGGCTAATCTTCAGATTGGTGAACCAAACACGCCGGAAACCAGGTTTTATATCGGCTCAATCACAAAACAGCTTACAGTCGCTGCGATATTGAAACTTCAGGAAGACGGATTGCTTCATTTAGATGATCCGATATCTTTATATCTACCCCAATATTCAAAAACTAATGGTGATAAAATAACAATTCACCATCTTTTGTCGCATACTTCTGGAATACCAAATTATACCGATGATCCTGAGATACTTCTGCGGCGAATGATATATATCCCGCCCGAAGAAATTATAGACTATGTAAAAAACAAACCTCTTGAATTTGAACCGGGAACGAAATTTGGTTACAGCAATTCCAACTATATTATACTTGGGCAAATTATTGAAAAAGTGTCGGGGCAATCATATGAAGCTTATTTACATCGCAAAATACTAAAGCCGGCAGGAATGTTTAATACCGGGTATGCGCGAAAAGATGCCGGGATTCCATATCGGGCCGATGGTTATACTCTTGAGGAGCATGGCAAATTAATCGATGCCACGCCAATTCACTTTTCTCTCCTGCATTCGGCCGGAGCCTTATATTCGACAGTTGGTGATTTGCTGCTTTGGGATCAGGCGCTGTATGATGGATCAATCTTGAGCAAGACGTCAATAGAATTGATGTTTACCCCCAATATGGAAGGATACGGGTACGGCTGCATCACCGAAGAAAGATTTGCTCAAAAACATATTTACCATGGTGGCTTTCTGGATGGTTTTAATTCCATTTATGATCGGTGGCCCGATAAACATCTATGTATTGTTGTCTTGAGCAATGAGGATGAAGCGCCGGTCAAAAAGATTGCCCGCGGGATAGCAGCGATAATTTTCAAGCAACCATATACCTGGCCGACCAGAAAAACGCCAATGGAAATTGACAAAACCATACTAAATGAATATGCCGGTCTTTATCGGATTGATGATAAACTTTTTCGGATGGTTGATGTTATTGAGGATTCATTATTTACAAATTTGTCACAACAACCGTTAATGCAGATATTACCTCAAGGGAAAGATACATTTTTCTTTGCCGCCGATCATACCCGGCTTCTGGTCTTTAATCGTAACGGCGCCGATAGTATAGCAGAAATTTCAATTATTGATGATAATATGCTCTATCCCGGGGGCGAAAGAATCAATGTCTCAGATTCTATTGCATCAGTTTTGAAAACAAAATTGTTAGTCGCACCGTTGTATCTATCACAAGATATAATTGAAAAATATGTTGGTGAATATTGGCTGGAATCATTTACTGATAATGATGATAACAAATTTGCGATGCTTGTATTTAATGAAGGCGCCAGACTTTTTGTTTCAGTTGGCGGCGCCGAAACAATTGAAATTTTTGCAAGGTCAAAAACTGAGTTCTTTCATGGGGTAGCCGAATTTTATATCACGTTTTTAACCGATGAAAAAAATCAGGTTACCGGATGCGAAATCAGTATGAGCGAGACAAAAATAACCGGCTCAAAAGTGAAATAGATCATTCACATTCAATTCTAACCCCATCCTAACTATATCCTAACATAACCACGATTTTTCTGCTAAATTAAAACTTTTTTATCTAAACATTAATAATTCCTTAACAATTCACACGTTCTTATGTCAAATGGCAATGTAAAGCAATTTCGCAGTAAAGAATTGTATGAGGAAGAAATGAAAAAAAGCGTTTTTAGGAAATCAGGGTTAATAGCAGCAATTTTTATAATGTCGCTGTTATCGATTATGCCAATAAACATTTTGGCAGAAACCAAACAGTCCACCAAAGGTGCCGTTTCTGGTAATCTAGTCGATTCCGAGACTGGCCAGCCAATTATTGGCGGAAGCATCATGATTATCGACACCAAACTGGGCGTCGCTTCTGATCTTGATGGAAACTTCACTATCAAAAAAATCCCGGATGGCCAGTATAATATTCTGGTTTCATCGATCGGATACAGTTCTAAAACAATTGAGGGAGTTGATATCACAGCGGGCAGTATTCAGGAACTAAATATTATTCTTGATAAAAAGTATATCGAAACCGGCAAAATTGTTGTAACCGCAAAGGCTTTAAAAAACACTGAAGCGACTTTATTAAAGCAGCGACAAAAGGCAACCTCGGTCAGCGATGCCATCAGCGCCGAAACCATTTCGCATCAGGGGGCTAGTACAGCCGCGGCAGCAATGACTCATGTTACCGGAGCCTCGGTCGTAGATGGAAAATACATTTATGTCAGAGGTTTGGGGGATAGATATTCCAGCACGCAGCTAAACGGTATCGAGTTACCAAGCGCAGATCCGGATAGAAAATCTTTCCAGATGGACCTTTTGCCATCAAGTTTGCTTGATAATATTGTAACGCAGAAATCGTTCACACCGGATAAGGCCGGGAATTTTACCGGCGGTATTATAGATATCGCAACCAAGGATTACCCGGAAAATCTAACCATAAAATTTTCCTCTTCTGGTTCATACAATACCCAGGCAACCGCCAATGATCGCTTCCTGCTTTATTCTGGCAGTTCCACCGATTGGGCCGGAATGGACAATGGTCTAAGAGGCATTCCAGGTTCTTTGAGCAACGAATCAATTGCTATTCCAAGTACTGTCGAGGCTTGGAAAAACGGTGCAAAAGCATATGAACTTGATCGTTTGTCCAAATCATTTGGTTCGGTGATGGCGCCACAGAGAAAATCAATTCCAATGAATCAGAGTCATTCATTTTCGATTGGAAATCAGACAACATTGTTTAACAAACCGCTCGGTTATCTCGGCAGTATCAGCTATTCACGAAGTTATAAATTCTATGACGGCGGTCAGGTAGCCAGCTGGCGTTTACCCGGAAATATTGATGAGGCTGATGGACTGACTAATGAATATGAATTTACTGATAGCGAAGGAAGCGACAATGTTCTCTGGGGCGGATTACTCACTCTGTCATATAAACTGAATGAACATCATAAGATTTCAACCAATTTTATCTATACGCAAAGTGGTGAATCAAGCGCCCGGTATTTGACCGGCAAGTTTCATGACGGCAACCTTTCTGAAAATTCAACCTTTGAAACCAGAGTCCTCAAATATGTTGAGCGAAATGTTTTATCACTGCAGGCCAATGGCCAGAGTTATTTCGAGGGCTTGGGAAAAATGAAGGTTGAGTGGAACGGATCATACTCAAAAAACGGACAGGATGAACCTGATTTAAGATTTTTCTCGAACGATTACACCGTTTTAGGCAGCGATACCAATTATACCATTAGCCCCAATCTGTATAAGGTTCCGCAAAGATATTTCAGAGAACTCGACGAGAGTAATTACAATCTTGACACCAAAATATCACTTCCATTCAAGCTGGGTCAGACTCATTCTGGAACAGCCAAATTCGGTGGCGCCTATGTCAACAAAGAGCGAGTATTCCGCGAGCGGATTTTCGAGTATCAAAATATCGATTACAATATGTATAACGGTGATCCTGATCAGTTTTTTTCATCGTCCAATGTTGGCATCATTGATAAGACGGTTGATCAAAATGGCGACACCCTTTACGCTTTCGGCAATTATATAGTTGATGCCTCGGAGGATCGCTCCAATTATGATGGCAACAAAAATGTTTACGCCGCTTTTGCCATGATTGATGTAGCAATTGGCCAAAGACTACGGATGATTGGTGGGGCCAGATTTGAGGCAACTCGAATGGATGTCATTACGCATGATTTATCCTATGCCGAAGGTAAATTGGAAACTGATGATATTTTGCCATCCGTCAGTTTTGTTTATCAGCTTAATGACAAACAGAATCTGAGAGCCGCTTATGGTCGCACGGTTGCCCGTCCGACCCTTCGTGAAATGGCGCCATTTCCATCATACGATTTTGCCAACAGTTATTTTCTGATTGGTAATGAAAATCTAAAAAGAACCTTGATTGATAATATCGACCTGCGCTATGAATGGTTTATTCAGCCAGGCCAGATTCTGGCCGCCAGTCTCTTTTATAAAAAGTTCCAGAACCCGATAGAAAGAGCCATCAAAAATGATAATCGCGAAATTCAGTTCCAGAATGTTGATAAAGCCTTTGTGGCCGGAATTGAGCTGGAGGCAAGGATAAATCTGGGAATGCTTAGCAATCGCCTTAACAATTTTGTAATGGGCGGCAACCTGTCGCTGATTCACTCCCGAGTTGATATCCCTGAATTTGAATTGTTGGTTATTCGTGAATCAAACCCGTATGCCGATGATAGACGACCGCTACAGGGCCAATCACCATACGTTATCAATCTGAATCTGGGATATGAGAATATTAGCCGCGGTATATATGCCAACCTGCACTATAACGTTTTTGGTGAAAGACTTTCTGAAGTCAGTAAAGGCGGCACGCCTGATATTTATGAGCAACCGTTCCATACGCTTAATTTCAATCTGGACTATCGAATTTTAGGCAACCTGAAGTTTAAGGCGGCCGCAACAAATATGCTCGACTCATCGATTGAAAAAGTTCATCATTTTAAGGACCATGATTATATCTACCAATCATCCTCGCCCGGTCAGACATTTTCAGTCGGCCTAAGTTTTGAAATTTAAAAATTACACTTAATTAAGAAAACTATAATTGAAAACGAAAGAAGGAGAAAAAATGAAACGCAACCCAATTAACATTCTTATGGGGTTTGCCCTCATTGTCTTAGCAGTTGGTTTTATCGGCTGTAGCGAAGATAGTGTCAGTTCGCAGGTCAAGGCTACTGAATATGTCTATGACAGCGAATTTAATACGTTAAAAGTTAAGGACTATGGCTTGGGCACTGGCTCGATGACCTGGTCAAACGATACCACCTACATTCTGGATGGTTTCGTTTTTGTTAACAGCGGCCAAACCCTTACCATTGAACCGGGAACGGTTATTAAAGGTAAATCGGGGCAGGGCGCCAACGCCAGTGCTTTGATTGTGACCCGCGGTGGAACCATTGACGCTGCTGGCACAGCCAATAACCCGATTATTTTCACCTCTGAATTTGACGATCTTGATGGATCTGTCCAGATTGGCCAGCGTGGTCTCTGGGGAGGAGTTATTATTCTGGGAAGTGCACGGATTAATACTGCCGCCGGAGTTGGACAGATAGAAGGTATTCCATCAACTGAGCCTCGTGGTGCCTATGGTGGCTCCGATGACGCCGATAATTCAGGTACTTTCACCTATGTTTCGATTAGATACGGCGGAACCGATATCGGTGAAGGCAATGAGATCAATGGTTTGACCATGGGTGCGGTAGGAAGTGGCACCACTATTCATCATGTCGAAGTTTTTTACAATAACGATGATGGCTTTGAATGGTTTGGCGGAACCGTAAATACCAAATATCTGGTATCTGCCTTCAATCGCGACGATTGTTTTGATTATGACGAAGGATTTCGCGGTATGGGTCAGTTCTGGTTCAGCATTCAGGCTTCCGATGTTGGTGATCGCGCCGGTGAACATGATGGTGGCACTACTCCTGAAGATGGAACCCCGTTTGCCATTCCGGAACTTCGTAATGTCACTTATATCGGCACCGGTGCCGGTTCAAGTGTAGCAGAAAATCTGACCTTTAAGATTCGTGACAATGCCGGTGGAAAATATTACAGTAGTATTTTCACCGATTTTCATGATACCGCTATAGATGTCGAAGATCTTGAATCGGGTCAGGATAGCCGCCAGCGTTTGGCAGATGGCGATTTGGTTTTTAGTCATAATATCTGGTATGGATATAGCGCCGGATTATCACTTTCGGATATGGCGGCTCAGGAATTTGTTGAGCTGCATTTGGCGGCCAATACCAATAATATTGTTGATCCGCAGTTGGCAAGTATAGGCCGGACAGATGGTTCCGGTGGTCTCGATCCTCGTCCGAATGTAGCCGGACCGGCTGCTTCTGGAGCCGCGACTGCAACCGACGCTTTCTTTGACAATGCCGTATATCTTGGCGCATTTGCTCCCGCGACTGCTCTCTGGACCGACAACTGGACAGCTCTTGATGAATTGGGATATACTCCACAATAAGTGAAACCCTTCTGATTTGGGGATAACATTGCCATTGTTATAATCCCCGGATCGGATTTCTTATAGATACCCTCAATTGGCTGCTGATTGAGGGTTTTTTTATGCCAGCTATCGAACCGATATTCTCTTGATAATTTAGTAATTTGCTAATAAAAATCTAACAATTGAAATTGTTATTGCTCTTCGAGAACAGGGAAGTAAGTGAAAAACGTAAATTTGCAGTAGAGAAGGGACAAAGATGTACAATCTTTCAAACAGTCTATCTGGCGGTAAAGGAATTTTAAGAAGATCTTTTTTGATTTTCTTTTTATTCATTATACCTGCCTTGATCTGTCTTTCAAGTCAATATGCATTTGCCAAGAGTGGAAAACTGGTTGGCAATGTTATCGATTTTGAGACCGGCGATCCGATTATTGGCGCCACAATTATGCTTCAAGACACAAATATCGGTGCGGCATCTAATCTGGATGGTAATTTTATTGTAAATAAAATACCTGCCGGAGTTTATGTGATTCAGGTTTCAAGTATTGGATATAATTCATTAGCAATCGAGGAGTTTGAAATTTCTGATGACCAGTCGTTGACACTTAACTTTACCCTGTATCCAAAAACTCAACATATACAAAAGATAGTTGTTACGGCCAAAGCTCTAAAAAACACCGAAGCAACTATGCTCAAAGAAAGAAAAAGGTCTATCTCTATTAGCGATGCAATCAGTTCTGAAGCATTTTCACGATCAGGTAGCGGTGATGCCGCCGAGGCATTGACCAAAGTTACCGGCGTATCGGTTGTAGGTGGCCAGTTTGTATATATTAGAGGACTGGGCGGCCGTTATGGCAATACCAGTCTTAATGGCATCTCGATTCCAACGCCGGACCCCGATCAGCAGTCGGTCCCGGTTGACCTTTTCCCAACAAATCTGCTTGATAATATTGTTGTTGAAAAAACCTTTACTCCCGATAAACCGGGCAATTTCTCCGGCGGCAATGTTGATCTGCGAACTAAAGATCTTCCGGAAGCATTGACGCTGGCATTCTCAAGCTCGGCATCGTACAATTCGAATACAACCTTTAACGGCGATTTTCTTTCGACGTCTCGCGGAAGCAAAGACTGGCTTGGATATGATGACGGTACTCGCAATATTCCTGATATATTGCTTGCCGAAAATGCTTATATTCCAACAATTGCCTCAGCAATGAATAATCTCGATTCGGCGCTGTATCTCGAAGAATTGACCAAATCCTTTATCACATCTATGAAACCGGTTAGACGCAAGGCCCCGGTTAATCAAAGCTATTCAGCTTCGTTTGGGAACAGCTATATGATTGGGGAACATCCATTAAGTTTATTGGCAAGTCTGACTTACCATCACTCATTTTCATATTATGAAAATGGTAAAGTTGGTCGTTGGACGCTATCAGGAGGCGACGCGACAGTTCTCAGTAAAGATTACTTGATAAATGACTCCAAAGGTAATGAAGAGATACTATGGGGAGGACTGGCAAATATCAGTTATCCTTTCCATCAGAATCACAAAATATCATCGCAGTTTGTATATAATCGGCAGGGCAAAAACGAAGTGCGATATCTGGTTGGTGAACTGGCATCGGATGGTCTGGTGGATGATAGATGGTTTGAACATCGTGCAATTAGTTATAAATCTCAATCCATAGCAAGTTTGCAGCTAAATGGTGAACATTTTTTCAAACCGCTGCGGGCTGAATGGACCGCCTCAATAACAAAATCACAGCGCGACGAGCCGGATTCGAAACAATTCAGTAACGATGTTTATGAATATGTGGAATCGGTTGATCCGGTTACTGGAGATACCACCTATGGACATAGCTATTCGGTTCGCGCTAATATCTTTGCTCTTCCATTGCGATTTTATCGCGAGGTCGAAGAAAGCAATCGAGAAGCCAAACTTGATTTTAAACTACCGATTGCCAAAATGAATGGACAGGATCTCAAATTCAGTTTCGGGACAGCATATCTGAAGAAAGACCGCTCACTTAATGAAACTAAGTATAAATTTAAAAATCCCTCAACAGCCGGATATTTCGGTGAGGACCCCGATAACCCGGGTTCATCAGACCCCGATGATTATTTTTCGGATGAACACATTGGTTTTATTGATTCCACTCTAGGTGGATGGCCGCCAAGATACTATTACAATATTGGCACCGTCATTGAACGAACAATTGATCCAAGAAATAATTTTGATGGGAATCTGGAAACTATCGCCGGTTACGGAATGATTAATATGCGGCTTTTATCCGATCTGAATTTTGTCGGTGGGGTTCGTTATGAAACCACCAATATGTCAATTATTACCGAAGAAATGGATGGAAAAGGTGAGGAGCAGGGATTAATTGATGACGCCAATTTACTGCCGTCGGCAAGTCTGGTATATAGTCTCAATGATGATATTAATCTTCGTCTCGCTTATGGCCGGACTCTGGCCAGACCGACTATTCGTGAACTAAGTCCGATGTGGACTCAGGAATTCGATCATGGCTTTATCTTTGTTGGCAATCCGGATTTGACCCATACCTTAATTGATAACTATGATATCCGTTGGGAATGGTTTAATGCTCCCGGTAAAATCCTGGCTGTTAGTGGTTTTTATAAGCGGTTCAGAGATCCGATTGAGCGAGCTATTATAAGTAATAATTATGTGGTAACCTACAAGAATGTTAATAAGGCCGAAGTCATTGGCGCCGAATTTGAGATTCGTCAAAGCCTCGGCTTTTTGACCAATAGATTGTGTAATTTCAGCGTTGAGGGTAATCTGACTCTTACCAATTCGAAGGTGAACATCGGCGATTACGAGCTTTCGGTCCGGAGATATTTTGATTCAACTGCATCTGATACCCGCCCGCTTCAGGGGCAATCGCCATATCTGCTGAATCTAAATCTGTCATTTAACAGTATGAAATCAGGTACAAATGCAACAATTCTTCTGAATTTATTCGGTGATAGATTGTCAGAGGTTTCTGAAGGCGGTACTCCAGATGTTTATGAAAGATCAAGAGCCCAGCTTGATTTCACTTTTTCTCAAAAACTTACCAGTGCTCTGCGCCTGAAGTTCTCAGGGAAAAACCTGCTTGATGCAGGCATTAACAAAACAATTGAATATAAAGGCACAGATTATATCTTTCAGGAATATTCAACGGGAACCAGCTTCTCAATCGGTCTCTCTTATCAAATATAGACCACAGAACCATAAGTTTATAAATAGACTGCCCTCCTCAAAATGATTTTGAAGAGGGCAGCTTTTTTAAAAAAAACGGCAGTTTTTGAAGCTTCATAACCGGTCAGACTACAAGTTAGCAGTACTTTCCGTAACTTTAATAGAATTCTAACTTGTTCATCATATTAATCAAACAAGCCTATTTTATAATCCTCTTGACATTTTTGATGCAGTGTGAGCGCGTGATGTATCAATTATGTCATGTTAGAGAGCCAAAAGATAGTAAAGGTAGGGAGTTAACATTTAAACCGGTGGAGGATTGAAGAGTATAACAGTATCGAACTAACCAGTATAACTTACCAATGAAAAAAACTCTTTTTTAATTCATTTTGGAGGAACAAAATGTTTCGCAAATTAACACTCATTCTTACTCTGCTCATAATTGCGGCACCATTTTCAGCTTGGAGTTGGCCGAGTGACTGCCAATATGATGCTACTGTTGAAGTGTTTGGGTACCCGGAATATGACATGACTGGCGGAAGTAATACCCCGGGTTCAAGCAGAACCTTTTATTCAGACACCCTTTATGTCCTGGTTGGGCACTGCGTTGTCGATGATGGCTGCGAAATCACAGTTGAGCCGGGAACCGTATTCTGGGGTGCTCCCCTTGATTATTCCGATCTTCACTCTGAATACGCTACCGATATTGGCGCTATTGTTGTCGCCCGCGGTGGCGTAGCACACATGAGTGGAACCGAGACCGAACCGATCGTTATGACGGCCTACGGAGATGACATGTGTGATCCTTATGACATACCCTATAATTCCAGAGGCTTGTGGGGTGGCCTTATAATTTGTGGTTACGCCGAAACAAACAGTGCCGGCGGCGGAAAATCTGCCGAGGGCCAGATTGAAGGACTTGAAACCGTTTATTATGGTCTCTATGGATGTACCGATATCGCCGGAAATTGCGATGATGCCGACTATTCCGGAGAATATCAATATTTGTCGCTCAGACATGGCGGCCATGCCATCAGTTCGGCCAACGAAATCAATGGTATCTCCTTCGGTGCAGTTGGATACAGCACTGTTGTTGACCATTGTGAAGTTTATGCTAATGAAGATGATGGTTACGAATTTTTTGGTGGGACGGTTGGCTGTAAATATATGGTCGTAGCCTATGGTGCCGATGATTGTTTTGACTACGATGAAGGTTGGCGCGGATTGAACCAGTTCTGGCTGTCAATCTATACGACCGATGCCGGGGATAAAAATGGTGAGCATGATGGTGGTACCAGTCCTGAAGATGGTGAGCCGTATGCCATTCCGATTATTTATAACGCTACTTATGTTGGCGGTGGTCCTGATATGGTAGCTGGTGGTAATTCAGGAATTTTTGCCATGCGTGACAACAATGGCGGCCAATATGTAAATTCAATATTCACTAAGGGAACAGCTGATTTCATCCAACAGCTTGAAAATGTCGGTCCTGATCCGACCAAAGATTCGGAATGGATGCTTCGTCAGGGCAATATTAGTTTCTATGATAACCTGATTGTGGATATGGGCAATTGGTCCGGAACCAAAGCCAGTGTTATCAAAAATGGTGGTATTGGCGGATCCCAGGAATATGTTACCAATTACTTTGATGGAGCAATTGGTTTTCATGGTCTTACCAACCGGTTTTCTGGTGATCCGGGTAATGATCACCTCAATGAATACTGGTGGGGCGATTGGGATATCAATGGTTCACGTTTCGACCCCAGATATGTCGTTGATCCTGCCAACGAAGTCATTGATCCGGCTCCCGATTATTCCTTTACACAATGCCCTCCATTTTGCAGCCCGACATGGCCGCCGCAATATGATCCTCAGTTAGCAGATACCGATCCTAGTAGTTATTTTGACGTTGTTGACTACAGAGGAGCTTTTGGTCCGGCAACCGAAAACAACCTTGATCCTCTCTGGATTCGTGGTTGGACCCATCTTTGGGAAAGGGGTATTACGCCTTATATCTGTGGTGATGTCAATATTGATAATAGTATTAATATCTTGGATGTCGTATATTTGATTAATTATAAATATAAGGGCGGCGCTGGCATTTATCCGCTCCAGGTTGGCGATGTCAACAAGGATAACGGAACAAATATTCTTGATGTCGTGTATTTGATTAATTTTAAATATAAGAGCGGTCCGGCTCCGATCTGCTTCTAAAAATATCAAAAACTTCCCTCTCAACTGCTTCACTGCATGTAGCCAGGTAGTCAATCGATCTACCTGGCCTTTTTTTGTAAATCTCTGAAGAATTTCAATTATAAATGAAAATTAAAAATAAATAGATATTTAACATGCTCTTAACATTTTCTTAACAATTTTTTCTTTAATATATAATGATGAATTTTAAGGAAGCGGTTATATATGCCCAATGAAACGATTCTGATAATTGAAGATGAAAAGGATATCTTTGACATTCTAAAGTTTAATCTTCAGAAAGAAAGATACAAGGTTCAATTTGCCATATCCGGCGAAGATGGGCTTGATATGATATATAAATCAAAACCGGACTTGGTCATTCTCGATTTAATGCTTCCCGGTATCGATGGATTTGAGGTCTGCCGACAGATCAGGCACGATTCCGCCTTGGTTAATTTGCCTATAATTATGCTGACAGCCAAAGATTCTGAATCCGATATTGTCACCGGGTTGGAGCTTGGCGCCAACGACTATATTAGCAAACCGTTTAGCACAAAAATTTTAATTGCAAGAATTCGAAAAGCATTAAGGCAGGACGGTGATAAGAGTTTTTCTAATGACAAAATTATAAAGATCTATGACATTACTCTTGATCCGGGCCGTCATGAGGTTTTTGTTGCCGATCAGCCGGTATCTTTAACTTCGACAGAATTTAAACTTTTGCAGATATTGGCCAGCAGAAAAGGATGGGTTTTTGACCGCGAACAATTGATTAACGCTTTGCACGACAGTAGCTATATTGTCACTGATAGGTCAATAGACGTCCATTTTGTCGGATTGCGGAAAAAACTCGGAAAAGCGGGAAGATATATCGAGACTGTCCGTGGTGTTGGATATCGTCTTAATGAGAAACAGATTTAATAGCTATGAAAACTTAATCCATATCTATATTACTATTTACCTAACGAACGCCCAATTTTTTTTTCGTATCTGACAGAAATACTATATCTTGCTTTTTGAGAATATTGCCGACCACTTCCAAAAATCGGTGAGATGGCAGTCCTTGAAGTTTGTATAACGGCCAACGTTTACGTTCGATATTAAGAGCTTTAAGCCACTGTAAGTTTGAATCAATCATGACCTTTCCCTTTCCAATTAAGTACATATAAGTTACCTTGAATCATCACCGGCAGAATACAAACCTTTTATTTAGATTTTATAAGTAGTTTGTTTAATATTTGAGAAAACTCGGTTTTATTTCATCGCAATAAAAAGGCTTTTCTTTCGAGAAGGATAAATTCAGGTGGGTGTTTTTAAAATTGACGAAAACCAATGGATCAAATACGAGTAAGAAACCTCAGGCATCAATTGCGGCCCTAATATCACCCCGAGCTAGTCTCGCCTCATGTAAGAGAGGATTCCTCAGATTCCCAATTTTACATTGTTTTTGCGAAACAAAGCCAAATTAGCTTTCACTTGAAACATCAAGGTTGTGTCGTTTCAGACCAATCCGGACAAATTGGACTTGAAGTTAAGATGTAGTTTGGTAGATTTGGTGATTCAGAGAGGAATCTGTCAGAGCTACTTTTGCTTACGAATAAAGAAATAAGTAAACAGGGTATGAATATTGATGAGAAAATCAAAGCTCTGTCAAAGCAATTAATCAAAACTGAATCCAGAATTGACAAGCTTTATAATACTATCGAAACCAGCAGTTTTACATTTGATGATCTTGCTCCACGTTTAAGAAAATACAAATCTGAGGCCGATGAATTGCGTCAAGGGATTAACGAATTACGTTTTAAGCAAGATAGGTATTCTTCCCAGATTTCAATCGGAAAGACACAGTTAATATCTTATGTTACTGATCTAAAGTCATTATTACTTAAAGGCAGATTCTTTGAAAGAAAAAATTTCCTAAAATCATTTATCAACAGAATAGAGTATGAGTACCCACAAGTTGTTGTGCACTATACTTTTCCTCTGGATAACAAAAAAAGAACTTCGGAGGAAGTTCTTGCTATTGACAAAATAAGCGGGGTTGACGAGACTCGAACTCGCGGCCTCCTTGAAGGTATAATCGAAGTTATTGATGAGTTCTATTCGGCCAATCTGGCTCAAGACACAAAACGCGGAATGAGAGAAAGTGCCAGTCGAGGATTTTATACTGGAAGCATTCCGCCAGTAGGATATAAGACCAAGAAAATTGGTGCTGGCCGCGCCCAAAAGAAAACACTGGTAATTGATCTGGATTTTGCCCCAATTATTGAAAAAATCTTCAAAATGGCATTATCGGGATTAGGGGCAAAAGAAATTGCCGAAAAACTTAATGCTAAAGGCATAAAGACAAATCGCAATAAGAAATGGTCCAAGAACATTGTTCTGTATATACTTCGTAATGAAGTTTATATCGGAACCTTAGTTTGGGGTAAATCAGATCCAACTATGGAGACTTTAAGAGTTGAAAATAACTATCCGGCTATTATTGAAAATCAGGTATTCAAACAGATTCAAGATATGATAAGGGATAGAAGCCCTAAAGAGTGTAAGCCAAGAACTTTAAATTCACCCTATTTATTGTCAGGTCTGATTTATTGTGGAGAGTGCGGTTATGCATTGCAAGGAGGTTCTGCAAAATCAGGACAATTCCATTATTATTCCTGTAATAATTCTATCAGAAAAGGCAAAACCGCATGTAGCGCTAAGATGATTAATAAAGATAGGATTGAAGGGATTATCATAGATAATCTTAAATCGAAAGTATTAACGGACGAAATGATCTTCCCCCGATAAAACGGACATGTTAAGAAGATAGGGTTTGCCGTCGCTCGAAGTCAAGTGGGCTTTTGTAACCCAGTGTCGAATGACGGCGTTGACGGTTA
>JAUVBC010000033.1 GCA_030591405.1 Candidatus Zixiibacteriota bacterium | reverse complement strand
CATATACATCTTTGTCAACCGTAATTAAAAAATCACCCGCGCAATATAGAGATGCGTATGTTTATACCGAGCAGGATGATAATGATCTTACATATTTTTTAGATTACAATATTCGCAAAATAATGCAAGCCAAGAAAGAGTTTGAAAATTACGTTACAAGAAAAGCTTCTAAAAATAAAGGAATATTTGCAAAAGCACGTAGCCAGTATGGACTAAACGATAGGCAGATTGGGCTGATACAGTATTATAGCAAAAATATTAAGGAAAGTACAACCATTAAGTTACATACGAATATTCATCAAATAACCAGAATTACGGCCAAAAAAGATCTTAGGGGTTTGGAAAAACTTGGTTTTTTGACTTCCAAAAAAATCGGGCGTGAAATTCACTTTTATGCGACCGAAAAGATTTTGGAATTAAATTAAGATATTTAAAATATCTACTTCGCGTCAAAAAAGGCTGGCGATAATAAAGTCGCCAGCCTGATTACAAAATCGTAAAGAAATTTGAAATATCTCTGTTTTGTCCCTATCAAACCGTAACAGGCTTTTTGGTTGTTTTGTCAACTTCGGAGGCCTTTATGACTGGTGGTGTTTTCTCTGACGAGATACAAAGCTGTATGACAAACGGTTGATTATTTACCTCGAAGATCATAACGACCACCGGGACATCGCGGGGATGTGCAATCTGATGACCAAAACCGATTATTACGGTCGGAATAGTAATTGAAATCATACCACCTTTTTCGTTCAGCACCGCTTTAGCTGCTCCGGATATCATATTGATAATCTCGCCGATACCATCATGAAGATCCTCGGGGGTCAGATCAGAGGCATCGCAACCAACCATATTGGCAACCAGATAATAACCAAGATCATTTTGAAAGGTAATAGCAACGATCCCTTCGGCATCACCGGATAGACTCATGACACCCGAAATATCGCCAAAAAGAGTATGGCTTCTTTTAAGATAGACATCCTTTTTAGCGGCATCAGCATTGGCCATAGTTTTTAATACATCAATGGTGGCATTCAGAAAAGGATTTATAACGTCGGCATTGATACTCGTTTTATTTCCAGCCGGCTGCAAAGATTTTTTCAAAATTGGTAAAACTTTTTCGCTATTAAATGGTTTAGTGATAATATCATTGGCACCGCGACGGAGAGTTCTTTTGGCTTCGTCAATTTCATTTTCGTTGGCGGCCAAAATAATCGGGACATCTCGAAAACCGCACCTAGATCTGATAATGACTGCCTTATCATCGCCGGCCTCGGTATTTCTTTCCCAGTCAAGAACAATCAGATCGTATTGATCAATATTGTTAACATCATCCCATTCTGAGAATTCCATCTCCATCTCAGATTTGACAATATTGCTCAGGGCGCGTTCATTGATTGCCTTGTGTGCGATGTATAATGCCTTTTTCATTTTGTTTCCTCAGGGCTTATATAAAATATTATTTTCAAATTTATAACATTGATCCAAATCTCTTCGGATATGTATATCCTTATTAATCGGCAAAAACCGATTTTTATTTTACCCGGTTCTGTTCAAAAAATGAACTGCCTTTATTTATAAACAGTCGAACTAATGGGCAGCAATTTCTTCGTGCTGCAATAATTCCTCACCAAAATCAAGATCAAATGAGTCATTGATCCAGCGCATCATTTCAAGATCAAAGCGCCCGGCCATATCGGTATGTTTTGGAACAACCCTGACCGAATACCCAAACTGACCAGATTCATCGCAGGCGATATAACCTTCATACTTGGCAATTCCATCGGGCATAATCTCTATATTTTTCATCTCATCAATCACACCATCAACAATATTTCGGTCTATATCCAAAGGCCCGCTGTAAACCTGCACCGAAACATCTTCACTTTTGATTAAACCGAGAGACAGTTCGGCATTGATTTTTAATGCATAACCAACCTCGGCTTCTCTTTTCTCAATAAAAGTATTAACAATTCGGACATTTTTCCAATTGGACTGAATAAACTGTTTCCACTCGGCAATCTGTCGCGCCCGGGCAAATTTATCTGCCGAAAGATTTTTCCAGCTTTCAAAAGCTTTAATGTAGTATTTTTCCGTATATTCCCTGACCATCCGGTTGGTATTAAAAACCGGACCAAGTTTCATCATCGAACTTTTCATCATCGCAATCCAGTTTCTTGGCGGCTTATCTCCATTGCGATCATAAAACAGCGGAACCAATTCGTTTTCCAGGACATCATAGAGATTCTTACTTTCGACTTCATCCTGATAATCAGGATCTTCATAATCCTCACCGGCACCAATCGCCCAACCGGTGTCGGTATCATATCCTTCGACCCACCAGCCATCGATCACACTCAGATTCAATCCACCGTTCGGGATTACTTTCATCCCGCTGGTCCCGCTCGCTTCCATCGGACGACGAGGTGTGTTCATCCAGACATCTACGCCCTCAACCAGATAACGGGCGACATTGATATCGTAGTTCTCCAGAAAAACAATATGGCCGCGGACATCATCCTGCCGGGCAAAATGAATCAGCTTTTTAATCAGCCGTTTCCCTTCATCATCCTGTGGATGCGCTTTCCCGGCAAAAATTATTTGGACCGGTCGCTCTTTGTTGGTCAATAATTTTTTCAATCTGTCCAAATCTTTAAGAAGCAGAGTAGCTCTTTTATAAGTGGCAAACCTTCTGGCAAATCCGATGGTCAACGCCTCCGGATTAAGTATCTCATGCGCCTTTTCCAGTTCACTCGAATTGGCACCGCGTCTTGTTAATTGCTCTATCAAACTTTTGCGTGCAAAAGCAACCAGTCTTTCGCGACGACGTTCATGAATCCGCCATAATTCTACCTCGGGAATTCTTTCAATCCGCTTCCATATTGATTGATCGGCCGGTTTTTTCAGCCAGTTGGGACCTAAATAACGAAGGAACAGCTCTGACATTTCACTGGATGTCCATGAACGGGCATGAATCCCATTGGTGACATGACCGATTGGAATCTCATCACACGGGACATTTTTCCAGATCGACTGCCACATTTTCCGCGATACCTCACCATGCAAGCGGCTTACACCATTGGCATAGGCGGTTGTCCGAAGGGCCAAAAGAGCCATATTAAATGGTTCCTTTTTATCATTCGGATTTTTCCGTCCGAGTCCCAGAAAATCTTCCCGACTGATACCAAAATTGTCGAGAAAATAACCGATATATTTTTCGGCCAGCTCCGGTTCAAATTCATCAATCCCCGCCGGTACCGGAGTGTGGGTGGTGAAAATAGTCCCCCCCTTAACAACTTCAAGCCCTTCGCTGAAATTCAGACCATCCTTATCTTTCCGATGTCTGATTCTCTCCAATGCCATAAAAGCGGCATGACCTTCATTCATATGACAAACCGATACATGCAAACCAAGTTTGCGAAGCGTCAACATCCCACCAACACCGAGGATCAGTTCCTGTTGAATCCTAGTCTCTTTATCACCGCCATATAGCTGATATGTTATCCGTCGTCTTTCCGGATTATTCTGTCGGATATTTGTGTCGAGCAGATAAAGCGGAATACGTCCCACCTGTGCCCGCCATATTTTTACAAAAACCGCGCCATCAGGAAACGGTACCTCGACAAGAACTTCGGTTCCATCTTCGTTGGTCTCCGGCTGAATCGGCAGATTGTAAAAATCGTTATCCGGATATATCTCCTGCTGCCATCCATCGGCATTTAAATATTGCTGGAAATATCCTTGCTGATACAAAAGGCCGACACCTACTAATGGCAAACCCAATTCGCTTGCTGATTTCAAATGATCACCAGCCAGAATACCTAAACCACCAGAATAAATCGGCAGACATTCGGTTAATCCAAATTCCATCGAAAAATAGGCCATCTGTGGTGAATCAAATTTTCCATGTTTTTCCGCAAACCATCCCTGCCTGGTCAAATGATTCTGAAGATTGGCGTGGACACGCTCCATCTGTGCCATAAAACCATCATCGATGACAGCTTGAGCAAGTTTGTCCTGCTTTATTTGGCCGAGCATTTTAGCCGGATTATGATGAGTCTCTTTCCAGAGATCACGATCCAGCCGTCGGAAAAGATCGATCGTCTCAAAATTCCAACTCCAGTGAAGATTATAAGCCAGGTCATTTAACATCGCCAGCTCATCGGGCAAGGTTGCTTTAATTCGAAATGTATCATGGCACTCTGGCATACCATACTCCTTCTATTACTAATATATTTTTCTCAAAAAAAATTGGGTTGTTTTGCACAAACAGATTAAAAACGCCCCTTTTAGATATCCTCTAATCCTATCTTTTCAATTATTTAAACCTATTATATTTTAATTCGGCTTTTGGCCTAAACCATTTAACCACAATGGAAAGAATATTTTTTTTATTATTGAAATTGTTGCTGTCAAATTCTGTCGCAACCGATAAAAGTCAGTATAGATAATTAGATATATCTTCTAACTGCCGATAACCAATAAAATAATACAAAACTCCCGTAATATGTTTATATTGGAGATTAAGTGGATAGTATAAAAGAAAAAGAGAGTAGAAATTTGCTTGATATCGTCAGCCGCGACTTCGAAATATCAAGAGGCCACCCGCTGCCGCTGGGATCTTCTCAGATGCGGGGCGGTATCAATTTCGCTGTCTATTCAAAAAATGCGACCTCGGTTACATTAGTGTTATATGTTCCGGGAGATACCAAACCGATTGTCGAGTTTCCTTTTGACCCGCGTTTCAACCGCACTGGCGACATCTGGCATGCCTTCATTCAGGGGCTTGAACAGGACATCGAGTACGGCTATCGAGTCGATCAACATTCGGAATTCGATAAAAAGACAAAGCGCCTTAACTCATCCTATATTTTGGTCGATCCTTACGCAAGAGCGTTATCGGGAGGTGAAACTTGGGCGGAAATAACCGACGAAAACAGCGCTAATGGCGAACATCGGCAGTACCATTCGGTCGTTACCGAAAATAGTTTTGACTGGGGTTTTGACCAGCCTTTGAATATCCCCCTGGCAAAAACGATAATATATGAACTTCATGTTCGCGGATATTCGCAGCATAAATCATCCGGCGTTAAATATCCCGGGACTTATGCCGGTCTTATAGAAAAAATTCCATATTTGAAAGAGTTAGGAATAACGGCGGTAGAGCTTTTACCGATTAATGAGTTCTCGGAAATTGATTCCGCTCTTTCAAATCCGTTAACTGGCGAACCGCTGCTGAATTATTGGGGGTACAATTCAATTAACTTTTTTGCGCCAAAGGCATCGTATGCCCATAATAATAAAAATGGCGATCAAATTGATGAATTCAAAACGATGGTAAAAGCATTTCATGAGGCAGGAATCGAAGTTATTCTTGACGTCGTTTTTAATCACACTGCCGAGGGTGATTTTCGCGGCCCAACACTTTCTTTCCGAGGTTTAGATAATAGTACTTACTACCTCATCTCTCCCGAAACCGGTGAATATTTTAATTATTCGGGATGCGGCAATACGCTCAATTGTAATCACCCGGTGGTTCGTGATTTGATTCTTGACTGCCTGCGCTATTGGGTGACTGAAATGCATGTTGATGGTTTCCGTTTCGATTTAGCTTCGATCCTTGGTCGCGGTCAGGATGGCTCAGTTCTATCCAACCCGCCGCTTTTGGAGCGGATCGCCGGTGATCCAATTCTGGGTAATACCAAACTGATCGCCGAAGCCTGGGATGCGGCCGGTCTCTATCAGGTCGGATCGTTCCCTTCCTATGGCCGCTGGGCCGAGTGGAACGGCAGGTTCCGTGATGATATCAGAAAATATGTTAAGGGTGATTCGGGAATGATAAAAACACTGGCCAATCGACTATTTGGAAGCCCTGACATTTATAAAGATCATGGACAGCAATTGGGCCAGAGTATCAATTTTATTACCTGCCATGACGGGTTCACGTTAACCGATCTGGTTTCCTATAATAATAAACATAATGAAGCAAACGGCGAGGACAGCCGGGATGGTGCCAACGATAACAATAGCTGGAACTGTGGTGTTGAAGGTGATTCTAAAGATTTAAAAAACGCCAGAGAAATCGAATTGCTTAGAAAACGTCAGATGAAGAATATGGCTACTATTCTAATGATCTCACGAGGTGTTCCGATGATCCTTGCCGGAGATGAGTTCGGTCGCACCCAACAAGGAAACAATAACGCCTATTGTCAGGATAATGAGTTAAGCTGGATAGATTGGAATCTGACCAAAAAGAATTCTGATCTGCTAAGATTTTTTAGGCTGTTAACCAAATTCCGTAAATATTACCCGGTTCTGATTGATAACATCTCAAAATCGTCTGAAACAGATCCAAACTCTGTAATTTGGCATGGAGTTGATCCATTCAAACCTGACTGGTCTGATCAATCAAGATGTTTCGCCTTGCAAATAGACAATTCATCTTATCCAGATACTGACGTTTCCGATATTTATATCGCTTTCAATGCTTACTGGAAACCGGTTAAATTCAAACTACCCGAATTACCCCGTAATAAAAAATGGTTTCTAAAAATTAATACCGCATCGGTCTCACCTATTGACATACTGGATAATGGTCAGGAAATAGAACTTGGCAATCAGAGAATTTTTAATCTTCTTCCCCGCTCGACTTTGATCCTGCTCGCAAAGTAGAATTGTTTTTTATTACTCCAAAATCAATAAATATAAAAAAAGAGCGATTCAATCACGAATCGCTCTTATGATACAATTTAGAGTATATTTATTTTAGCAATAACATCTTCTTTGTTTCTGAATTGTCTTCGGTTTGGAAACGATACAAATATATGCCCGAAGCGACTGCCGCCCCCGCATCATTGCAACCATCCCAAATTATTCGGTATATTCCGGCCGGGACCGATTCATTAACCAGTGTTCTCACTTTTTGACCGGCAATGTTAAATATCTCAATTGAAATATGAGATTGTCTAATAACACTATATTCAACGATGGTCTCAGGATTAAATGGATTGGGGTAGTTTTGTTTCAGAGCAAAGCTGACCGGAAGTTTATTTTCGACAAGCACGCCAATATCGGGTGGTAATTTGCCGAGCCCAGGTGCAAACGGCGATAAGCTTTGGGTCTCACCACAAACAATATTGTTGACCGTATCCAAAGAAATGGTCACATCAACCCACCCATCAACCCAGGGATCAACGGGAATATATTCGAAATGCCAGAGAGCTATTCGTGACTCGGTATCGGCATCCATTCCGGAGTCATCATAATCGATACATACAGTGTATGGCGGATAGGTCCCGCCATTTGCCTCAATATGATAAACCTGCGCACCACCCGGCATAAGCGAAAATGCTTCCCCGGCCGGCGGATCATCAACATCGCTGACATAAATTTCGGTTATTGTTTCAAAACCGACTTCGCCAATAGTCAAACTTACACCTGACCCAAGATCAACTTCAACATCGGTACCTTCCGGAGTCACTACGGTATCAACGCAAGCATCTACAAAACCATCATAGTTTCTATCTTCCTGACCCGGATTATAATTGTCAGGGCAATTATCACATAGGTCACCTATTCCATCTTCATCAACATCGCTCTGATCGGGATTGTAAATTGCGTTGCAATTATCCTTCTCACAAGTCTCTTGCGGCAATCCGGCACCATAACCGTCTTGGTCATAATCAGTGCATGGGTCACACGCCGTTCCGATTCCATCCGAATCATTATCCCATTGTTGATCGTTTATGACATCAATGCAATTGTCACAGAGATCACCTCTCTTATCACCATCTGCATTCTCTTGGCCGGGATTTGATATTTTACTGCAGTTATCACAATGATCGCCTAAACCATCCGAATCAGAATCTACCTGCGTTGGGTTGCTCACATCAGGGCAGATATCACAAGCATCCTGGAAACCATCCTCGTCGGTGTCAGCTTGGTTGGAGTTAGCTGTATCAGGACAGCCATCGCATGGATCACCAACCCCATCACCATCAGAGTCTTCCTGTCCCGGATTCGGATAATTGGGACAATTATCTTCACCTATACAGTTAGTACTGGCCGATAAATCGGGATTGCCATAACCGTCGTAATCAGAATCGGTGCAGTCATCGCAGGCATCGCCGATACCATCATGGTCTGCATCAGGTTGTCCACTTATAAAATTATAATTAGCTACATTTGGACAGTTATCACAGAGATCACCTAAACCGTCTCCATCAGTATCCACATCTGCTAAACATGCTGGTTCCGGAAAAATACAGGTGAAAGCTTGAATTACATGTTTATCAATGAAATCATTTTCGTAGGATGAAAGAATATCTCCTTTACCGTCACCGTTTAAATCACCAGCAAAAGCTAACGAACCACCTGTATAACTACTTTCTGTACCTCCTCGGCTATCGATTTGAGAACCGTCAACACCAGAAAAGATATAGATTTTTTTACGAGTAATATCACCTACTGCAATATCAGGATACCCGTCTAAGTTTACATCGCCGGCTGAACTAACAGAAGTACCAAACTTATAAGATTTAGGGTAATTATCATTACTACTGAGAGTGAATATTAAAGTATCGGTTAGAAAGTCCGGATCATACTTGCCCGAAAATACCCAGGCAGAGTCTCTTCGCGCTATTGAATTTGTTGGTCCGGCATGGCCAATAATGATATCATTATAACCATCTTTATCGACATCACCAACATTATCTATTACAGTTCCAAACTCATAGTGATCATAAAATTCCATTCCGGCATTCCATTTATGAAGAATTTCGCCATCTATACCTGAGTAAACTCTTACCTCACCGTGATCCAAAAAATCATCGCCTGAATAGAGATCCTTCTTCGGAATACCAACCGCAAAATCATCATAGCCATCATCATTTAAATCACCCATTCCGGCAACAGATTCTCCAAACTTCGTATTATATTCATAATAAGAATAATTACAAATTCCCCATAGATCGTGAAATATAGAACCGTCAGCTCCAGAAATAACCACTACCCGACCGGCTGGAGATTTACTACCGTTGCCTAATTCACATTGAGCCGCAGAATAACCAATAAGAATATCAGGCGTGCCGTCGTTATTGACATCACCGGCGGCATCAAAAGTCAAACCATACGGCATTTCTCTTATAATGGAAGCATCAAAACCTGAGTAAAGGATAGTAACCAGCTCACCAGAAGCTAATATTTTGGCCGTTCCTACATAATCATCGTAACCATCTTCATTTATATCACCAACCCCGCCAACTCTACTCCCGAAGTTGGTACCGTATTTGGATTTATTACCTCGAATTATATTGAGAAGCAATCCGGTTTCTCCAGAATGAATATAGATAGCTCCCTCTGAGTTATTGGCAGAACTTGAACCTATAATGATATCATCATAACCGTCATTGTTGACATCACCGGCCCCATCAAAAGATGAGACCTCGACACTGTCAAAAACGAATGATTCGGGGCATTGGGCTAACACGCCGCCAACCAAAACCGAACAAATTAAAAGGGTGAAAAGATAAGACATTAGCAACCGCTTCATAAAAAATCCTCTCTGTGGATCATCCACTGTTGTCGACCGCGAATACAAAAACCCACCAGAAGAGATGCGTATATTACATCAAGAGGTAGAACAGAGCAGTCGGGTATCATAATTAATATTTACCGTTTAATATATACTGAAACCGAAAAATGTCAAGCAATTCGACCTTATTTGTCCTAAATATAACGGTCACTCCTATTTATAAGATGGCTTGTAAGATATACTCCCACATAGCTTTGTCATTACTGACATATCAACATCCGCTCACCAAAATAATTTGTCTTGCAAAACGTTCTCCAATACCACATTTTGATAAACATTATTATAGATAATGCAATTCTATCGTATAAATAGTTATTGATATAAATTACTGGGAGTTAATTCTACCGATATGGCGTTTCATTCGGAACAATTTGCCGGGAAAATCATCGATTATTTTTTACGACCTCTAACGATTTTAAAAAATGTTCGCTCCCGGGATATTCCTTCAGACATGCTGGCCGGGCTGACAGTTGCCACTGTTGCCATTCCGCAGGCAATTGCCTATGCCTCAATCGCCGAACTGCCTGCGCAGATCGGCTTATACACTGCGGCAGTGGCTGCTATTGTTGGTGCCCTCTGGGGGTCATCCCGGTTTTTGGCAACCGGGCCGACTAACGCTCTGTCTCTTTTGGTTTTTCCATTATTGCTCTCAGTGGCAGTTCCGGGAACACAGCAATATCTGCTCGCTGCAAGTTTGATTGCTATTATTGCCGGTGTAATTAGTATGACCATGGCCTTCGCGCGTCTTGGGGCAATCGTGACCCTTGCTTCGCGATCGGTCCTTATCGGCTTTGTCGCTGGTGCCGCGTTACATATCGCAGTCGGTCAAATGCGTCATTTACTCGGTTTAAATATACCTGCCTCGCCGGAACTGTTTGACAACATTTTGACAATCTTCAATAAACTTCCGGAAATCAATGGTGCAAGTGCGATATTGGGACTCGGATCGTTATTAATTATGATTGTATTGTCCCGATTAGGCAACCGTGTTCCAGCCGCATTATTCGCCATTTTGATCTCCTCATTGGCTGTTGTTTTTCTGGGGTTGGAAGAGCGGGGCGTTAACATTATAGGTGATATCCCGCGAACACTGCCTCCCCTGACCTGGATTTCCACCGGGATGCTGCCCGATATTAATATGATCAGGGCCTTGGTAATTGGTTCGGCGGCAGTGGCGGCGCTTGGTTTAGTTGAGGCAGTAGCCGCTTCGCAAACACTGGCTCGTAACACCGGTGAACGGCTCGACCCGAATCAGGAATTTTTTGGACAGGGATTGGCCAAAGTGCTTTCGGGGATATTTTCCGGATATGCCAGCTCCGGTTCCTTCACTCGTTCGTCATTGGCCCAGCAGTCGGGGGGAAAATCTCACCTGACCGGCGTATTTACCGGCTTGACAATATTACTGGCATTATTAATTTTTGCACCTTATGCCCGGGTGATTCCGCGCGCAGCCATCGCAGGTGTTTTATTGGTTATTGCATGGAATATGGTAGACCGCTCTACAATCCGAAGAGTTATCAGGACATCACGCAGAGAAACCGTTATCATGGCAATGACTTTTCTTTCCACCTTGGTGCTTCCATTAGATTTTGCCATATTGAGCGGGATTGTTTTTTCACTGGCAATATTTATCGTTAAGTCAAGCCTGCCGCGGGTATATCCTACTGTTCCTGATCCGACCTTTCGCCATCTGATACATGACGAATCAAGACCGGTCTGTCCCCAACTGGGATTGGTGAACATTCGCGGTCCGCTCTTTTTTGGTGCGGTGTACCATATCGAGGAAGAACTGCGGCATAATCATGAAAAATATCCCGGTCAGCGGACCCTTGTTCTGAGAATGCACGGTGTCGATCAATGCGATATCAGCGGAATTGAAATGCTTGAGTCAACCGTTGAAACATACCGTGAACTTGGCGGTGATCTG
>JAUVBC010000035.1 GCA_030591405.1 Candidatus Zixiibacteriota bacterium | reverse complement strand
GGATGCCCGACTCTAACGTCAGGTGGCTGGTAAACCAGCACACACCACTCCCATTTATCTATAACAACTTAAATCAGCAATTTGTTCATGCCGTATCAGTTTATCAAGCAATTGTTATACCGGAATTTTTGTTTTCCGGCTTATTTATCAAAATCGACCATTTCTCGCCTATCCTCTTTTAAGACAGGCGTTTTCGACGACATTGGTCATGTGAGTAAAGTGAGGATTTAATAAAAATATAAAACAGTATGCAACCTTTTTCACTATTCGCGCAGGTAAGTATAAGTCGTTCAAGGAGGCAAAACATAATTTACCTGCAATATCTCCTTATTATTGTTTTATACTATTCCACTTCTTTGGTCTTTACCACCCTTTTTCTTCCATATATTTTTCAGCAGCGACAGCCGCAGTTGTTCCATCGCCAACAGCATTAGTGATCTGCCGAACAAGCTGACTTCTAACATCACCACAGGCATAAATACCGGGCGTTGAAGTCTCCATTTTGAAATCTGTAACTATATACCCGCCTTCATCTTTTTTCAGAGGCTCGCGAGTGACATTGGAATTAGGGACAAAACCAACAAAAACAAACACCGCTCCAACATCCAGATTAAATTTATCACCATGTTTAACATTTCTTAATGTTAGCGAATTAACTTTTTCATCACCGTTTATCGATTCAACAACCGTATCCCATATAAATTCAAGTTTTTTGTTTTTAAAGGCCCTCTCCTGAATAATTTTCTGAGCCCTTAATTCATCGCGGCGATGAATCAAAATCACCTTACTTCCAAATTTGGTAAGATACATCGCCTCTTCGACAGCGGCATCTCCCCCGCCAACAACAGCAATCACCTGTTCCTTGAAAAAGGCACCGTCGCATATAGCGCAATAAGATACACCGCGACCCAAAAATTCCTTTTCGCCCGGAACATTTATTAGGCTGGGTGTTCCGCCGGTCGAAATGATAACCGTTCTCGCAAAATAAATATCACCGGAAGCGCAAGCAACTTTGCGATAATCGCCTTCGACATAAATTTCTTTGACTTCGTCGGAAATAACTTCCAGCCCAAAACTTTTGGCATGGTCGGTCATTTTCATCGCCAAATCGGCGCCGGAAATATGCTCAAAACCGGGGTAATCCTCGACCTCTTCAGTATTGGCGATCTGACCGCCAGGCATATATTTTTCTATTAAAATAGTTTTGCGATTTGCTCGGGCTCCATATAAGCCAGCCGTTAAGCCGCCGGGACCGCCACCAACAATAACAATGTCATACTCTTTTTCTGCCATCATTCCATCCTTTACAGTTATATAATATTATCACAAACCATTCATAATAATTAAAATATATTACATAACCTGCTGTCAACACAATTGTTCCCGCTTAGTTCGGTAACAAATTCTATTATTAAGGTAGAAATTGACATGATAATCACCAGCTAAATTATTGGAAACGCAATTTTTGCTGCCGGAAATTGGCAATAAGCTTGGGATCGTGCCAATAACAGATATTATCAAAAAACATATCTAAAAATCGATACCTTTCTGAGCCAGGATTCCCTGCTGATACGGATGTTTGATTTCTTTCATCTCGGTAACCAGATCAGCAATTTCAATTAGCCATTGCGGGGCATTTCGACCGGTAACAACCAGATTAAGTTCTTTCGGTTTATTTCTAATCATTGCTTCGGTATCTTCTCTTGAAATTAAATTCAGGGAGATTGCTACGTTTAATTCATCAAGTATGATAAGATTATACTTGCCGGATAATATTTTCTGATTGGCCATATCGAGTGCTTTCCGGCCTGCGGTTTGATGTTCTTCAATCGGCTTTTTATCGCCCATTATCCCTATACAGCCAACACCCATCGTTTCCATTTCAATATGCGGAGACAGCCTTTTTATTCCCTCCAGTTCACCATATTTCCAGGTCCCTTTGATAAACTGAATAATAGATATTTTCCAATCGTGACCAATTGCTCTGACTGTCATACCCAGCGCAGCGGTAGTTTTCCCTTTTCCATCGCCGGTATAGACAATTAACAATCCCTTTTTTTTCTTTTCTTTATTTTCCATATTCTATTCCTAACAAAATTATCTCGAAACAGTTTAATCTTTATTAATTCTGGCGGCCATTATTTCAATCGGGTGTACCACTTTAAACTTGTCCCCCATCTCGGCCCGTATTTTCATTTGACAAGAGGGACAGGAACTGATCAGATATTCCGCATTTATATTATTGTAACTGTTTTTCTTCTTCTCAAATATCTGCTTCGATTCATCGGGGTGAATATATCCAAATGACCCGGCCTGTCCGCAGCAACGATTTTCATAAAGAGGATCAATAATTTTGATTCCACCGATTTTTGCCAACAGCTTATTTGGTTCATCATGCAATCCGGCTGCCCTGAGATGGCACGGATTATGGTAAGTAACTTTCGATTCATTATCAGATGAAAAAGCTGAATAATCTATATCAATGCTATTAAGATACTGGCTGATGTCAAAACATTTCCCAGTCATCTCTCTCGCTTTGGAGGCATACTCGGAATCTTTCTCAAACAAACGTTCATACTCCAAAAGCCGGTGAAGGCATGAGGCGCAGCCGGTGATCACCGTATTAAAATTGTTTAAACTACTAATATTGTATTTTGCCTTTTCTATCAGATTATCTCTCAAACCATACACTTCATACGGAAGACCGCAGCATTTTTGTTCAGGGATAGATACATTTATTCCAAGAAAATCGAAAACTTTGAAAATAGCCTCACCGACATTTGATTGAAACAGATTATCAGCACAGCCATGAAAAAAAGCAACATCACCCGTTTTGGCAATTCTTTCGCTACGTCTTCGGCGCAAACTTTTGGAAGCTGGTTTTGGCATATCTCTGAATTTGCTTGCTATTGGTTCTATGACTCTTCCAAGCTTAAGCGAAATACCTAAAAGCGATTCATTGTCGGAAAATTTGGCAGCAGCTTTTGATACTATTGACGGATGCCCGGAGCGATATTTCATTATCTCATCAGCAATGTCAACCCCGGCGGGACAAACGGTGGCACAATTTTTACAATTCAGGCAAAATGATAAATATTTGTCTTTTTCTTTTTGGGAACTATCAGACTGGTTCAGTATCCGTAGCCAACCCCGGGGCGAGAAATCCTCACGACGAAAGATATCATAAGCGGGACAATAACCGTTGCACTTACCGCAAGCAGCGCAGTAGGATTTTAGCTTTTCATAATCGATATCTATTGAAAAATCTATAACATCGAGACTCGAATCGGGCGAAAATATATTATCGGGATCAAGAATATCTTTTATCTGCCGGAAAATGTTATAAATCTCTTCACCATACAGTTTCTGAAGAAGCCCGGACCGGATGCGGCCATCACCATGCTCACCGGTCGTTGAGCCTCCAATAGAAATTACTTCTTCATATACTTTTTCATAAATCTCCCGGGCCAATTTCATTTCACTCGGTTGACTAATATCGAAAAGCGGCCGGATGTGAAGATTACCATCGCCGATATGTCCGAAAAGACCATAGGTCAGACCGTATGATTCAAATAAAGTTGAAGTAAACTGGATAAAGCCCGGAATTTTATCAGGCGGAATAATAATATCTTCGACCAGTGCAATCGGGCGCTTTGATAGATGATGCCGATAAAGCGTCGGAACAATTGCTTTTCTCGCCTGCCAGAGCGGCGCCGCTTTTTTTGGATCGGTTGCATAATCGACCGGAGCAGCCAGATCAAAATTCTTGGCTGTCGACTCAAAATCATCTTTTCTTTTATTGATATTTTCATCAAACTCGATTAGAAGCAAGGCCGCGGTATCACCCGGAATATCATATTTTTCCCGTCCGATTAAATTCAATGTCGAGCCATCAACTATTTCCAATCCTGAAGGTGCGAGTTTCAAGATATCTTCGACCGCCGCACCGGCTGATACCAGACTTTTGAAAAATGCTCTGATAGTCAGTTTCTCTTTTGGAATCGGCAGCAATTTGAGTTTAACATCAAGATGAAGCGCCAATGTTCCTTCCGAACCAACAATAAGAGCCGGAAGATTAAAAATCCCGTCATCAAGTTCTTTGGCGACCTGATTAAGATTATACCCGGCTGAGTTTTTCTTGAGTTTCGGCCAGCGGTTTTTTATCAATTCAGAATTTTTCTTGATTAATTCGAAGATTTCTTCATACTCAGGAAACTTCTTAAAAAAACTGTTTATTTCATCCGAACCGACTTTCAATTTCTTCAGATTGATTTTCTCACCTTTGGCTGATATTATTCCCAACTCCTCAACAAAATGCGAGGTCAACCCATATTTGACCGATCTGGGTCCCGAAGAATTATTGGCTATCATCCCGCCGATTTGACAGGAATCGCCCGAAGACGGATCGGGCGGAAAGAAAAGCCCGAATTCTTTCAGAGCGAAGTTTAATTCATCATATATAATTCCAACCTGCGTCTGAACTGTCTGTGTCTCGGGATCAATTTTAATGATATTTCGGTGTTGGCCGATATCAAGAACAAATCCTGCTCCAACAGCGCCGCCAGCCAAACCGGTCCCGCCACCTCGTGGCGTTACTGAACTAAGGCGGTTTTTTGCATCAAGAACAGCCTCAATTGCTTCAGATTCGGAGCTAACTTGAACCACGACCAACGGAATTTGGGCATAAATTGAAGCATCGGAAGAATATGCGGTCAAAGTGGTTTTGCTTGATAAATATCTCACTACAAATACCTTAGCCATTATAATAATAATACAATATAGTTATTTTGCGGTTATGGTCAAATCATATGTGTTACAACACAAAAAATATAAAGTTTGTGAAAATAATAACAAAATAACTCTTGATTTTTTTATGGTATTGATTATTTTAATTAAAGAGTATAGACAACAGAAATTGTCTTTTTTCGATCTGTCAATTTGATACAGAATCGGAGTGAGTTATGCAAATAACAAAAGCAGAGTCATACGGATTATTAGGCATCATCTACCTTGCCCAGCAAGATAAAGATCGCCGCGTACCGCTTTCAGAAATTGCCAAATCGCAAGAAGTCCCTGAAAAGTTCCTGGCCAAGATATTTCAATACTTAACAAAAAGTGGTATTGTCAGATCCCATAGAGGAGTCGGGGGCGGCTTTGCTCTTATTAAGGAACCAAAAGACCTGACATTTTGCGATGTTATCGAGGCGATTCAGGGACCGTGTCATTTGATAATGTGTTTGCCGGACGCAAAGAGATGTAAAAAATCGTCCAAATGTCCTGTTCGTGTAGTAATGCAGGATGCCGAGGAAAGCCTGAAAAAGGTTTTTCAGAGCTATACAATAGCTGATGTAATTAAATAGCCGGTGATGCCACTTTTCATCGGCTGGAATTGTTATATATTCAAAAAAACCTTGCCGTTTAATCATACATGCGTATATATAGAAAAAAATAAACAAAAGAGGTTATAAGGTGGGTGTGAAATCTGATAATTGGATAAAACGAATGTCTCAAAAACATGCTATGATTCGTCCCTTTACTCCCAAACAGATTAAAAAGGGTATTAGCTACGGACTATCTTCTTATGGATATGATATCAGAGTATCCGAAGAATTTAAAATATTTACCAATGTAAACTCGTCAATTATAGACCCAAAAAATTTCAATCCAGAATCGTTTATCGATGTGAAGGCAAAATCAATTCTGGTCCCGCCCAATTCTTTTGCGCTGGCCAGGACGATTGAATATTTTAAGATTCCCCGCGATGTCATTACTATATGTCTCGGAAAATCTACTTACGCCCGCTGTGGTATTATAGTCAATGTCACACCTTTTGAGCCGGAGTGGGAAGGGTATGCCACTCTTGAGATTTCAAACACGACTCCCCTGCCGGCCAGAATATATGCCAACGAAGGAATCGCCCAGATATTATTTATTGGTGCTGATGAAATATGTAAGGTCTCATACAAAGACAAAAAGGGGAAATATCAGGGACAAAAATCAATAACATTACCAAGGACAATATAACTCTCTATTTAAATAAATTAATATTGGAGCTAATAATATTATGGCAAGTAAACCCAAAATGAAAAAAACAAAACCTGCCGATAAGAAAATCGGTTTGGGAAAAATGGTAACCATTGAGGGGAATTATGCCGCCGCGCATGTGGCGCATGCCCTCAGTGAAGTTATCGCAATTTACCCGATCACCCCATCGTCAAATATGGGCGAATACGCCGATGAATTTTCGGCGGCCGGGAAAAGAAACATCTGGGGTACGATCCCCGATGTGGTTGAATTACAATCCGAAGGCGGCGCCTCCGGTGCAATTCATGGTGCAACCACTTCCGGTTCATTAACAACCACCTTTACCGCTTCTCAGGGCCTGCTTCTGATGATGCCAAATATGTTTAAAATGGCCGGTGAAATGGCCTCGACCGTTTTTCATGTTTCGGCCAGATCTGTCGCCACTCATGCCCTCTCAATTTTCGGCGATCATTCCGATGTGATGGCGGCCCGTTCGACCGGATTTGGTTTTCTTGCTTCCGGCTCCATTCAGGAAGTCATGGATATGGCGGCGGTGGCTCATGTCGGCTCAATCGCCTCCAGAATTCCAATGGTTCATTTCTTTGAAGGTTTCAGGACCTCTCATGAAGTGCAAAAGGTAGAAGAGATCTCACTTGAGCAACTACGCGAAATGGTTGATGATGATTTAATAGCCGCCCAGCGGGCACGCTCACTTTCACCCGATCATCCGACCCTGAAAGGATCCTCGCAGAACCCGGATATCTTTTTCCAGGCACGTGAAACGGTTAATAAATATTACGACGCGGCTCCAAAAATTATCCAGGAAGCAATGGACAAATTAGCCAAAGTGGTTGGCCGTCAGTATCATCTGTTTGATTATGTCGGCGCCACTAATGCTGATCGCATTGTTATCATGATGGGTTCCGGTGCCGAGACAATGCATGAAACAGTTGACTACTTGAATAGCAAGGGCGAAAAGGTCGGTTTGATAAAAGTCAGATTATATCGTCCCTTCTCAGTCGAACACTTCCTGAAAGCTATTCCGAAAACAGTGAAAAGTATTGTCGTCCTTGATCGCACCAAAGAGCCGGGCGCTGTTGGCGAACCGATGTACACCGATATCCAAACAGCTATCAGCGAAGGTCTGGCCAATGGTAAAACTACTTTTAAGAAGTTTCCGATAATTGTCGGCGGACGATATGGACTCAGTTCCAAAGAATTTAATCCGGCAATGGCCAAAGCGGTGCTTGACAACCTGAAAGCAAAAAAACCGAAAAATCATTTCACCGTTGGTATCAATGACGATGTCACCAAAACCAGTTTGAAAGTAAATTACTCTTTCGACATTGAAGGTGCCGATGTGTTTCGTGGTCTCTTCTATGGTCTTGGTGCTGATGGTACAGTTGGCGCTAACAAGAACTCCATCAAAATTATCGGAGAAAATACCAGTTTTAATGCTCAGGGTTATTTTGTATATGACTCCAAAAAGGCTGGTGCGGTTACTGTTTCCCATATTCGTTTTGGAAAACAGAAACTTCGCCCGTATTTGATTTCATCGGCCAATTTTGTTGCCTGCCATAATTCTTCCTTCCTGGAAAGATATGAAATGCTGGACAGTATCGTAAATGGCGGAACTTTTCTCTTGAACAGTTCCTATGGCCCCGATGAAGTCTGGGACAAAATGCCGATTGAGGTTCAAAAACAGATAGTTAAGAAAAAACTTAAATTTTATGTCATCGATGGTTTAAAGCTGGCAAAAGAATTGGGACTCGGCTCCAGAATTAACATGATCATGCAAACCGCGTTTTTTATGATCAGTAATATCCTTCCCAAAGATGATGCTGTCAAGGCTATTAAGGATGCGATTAAAAAGACCTATGGCAATAAGGGCGAAAAAATTGTCAACATGAATTATGCTGCTGTTGACGGTGCCCTTAACAATCTGCATGAAGTCAACTATCCTAATAAGGCAACCAGCACGATTGTCAGACCCCCTCTGGTTCCTGAAAATGCGCCTGATTTTGTCAAAAATGTCACGGCCACTATAATCTCCGGCAAGGGTGATGATCTTCCGGTTTCGGTTTTTCCCGATGACGGAACTTTCCCGCTTGGTACCACTCAATACGAAAAGAGAAATATTGCTGTAGAAATTCCGGTCTGGAATGAAGAGACCTGTACTCAGTGCGGAATATGCTCGATGGTTTGCCCACACGCTGCGATCAGAATGAAAATCTACGATCCCAAAGAATTGAAAAATGCTCCGGCAGCTTTTAAATCAATCGATGCCAAACAGAAGAATTTTGTTGGTCTCAGCTATACCTTGCAGGTGGCACCGGAAGATTGTACCGGATGTGAAGTTTGCGTTAATGCCTGCCCCGCTTTTGTAAAAGATGCCGACGGTCAAAGGACCGAGGAAAAGGCAATTATGTTGTCCCCGCAAATGCCACTTCGCGAACAGGAAGTTGCCAATTGGAATTTCTTCCTGTCATTGCCTGAAACCGATCCGGCTTTATTTAATCCGGAATCGGTCAAAGGTAGCCAGTTAGTGAAACCGCATTTCGAATTTTCGGGTGCTTGCGCAGGTTGTGGCGAAACCCCTTACGTCAAATTGGTAACTCAGCTATTTGGTGACCGAGCCTTGATTGGCAATGCGACCGGATGTTCATCAATTTATGGCGGCAACCTTCCGACAACTCCATATTGTCAGCGTGCCGATGGACGTGGACCAGCCTGGTCAAACTCATTATTTGAAGACAATGCCGAATTTGCTTTTGGTATGCGGTTGACCGCAGATAAGCTGAATGTTCATGCCTTTGAGCTTCTTGAAAAGCTGTCACCGGGAGACGTTGAGGAAATTAAAAATGCCGATCAGTCAACTCAGGCCGGAATTGAAGAACAACGCGCCCGGGTAGCTGCTCTGAAGAAAAAGATAGGCAAGAAAAACTCACCCGAAGCCAAAAGATTTTTATCCATTGCCGATTATCTTGTCAAAAAATCGGTCTGGGCATTTGGTGGTGACGGCTGGGCTTATGATATCGGATACGGCGGTCTCGACCATGTGATGGCTTCCGGCCGAAATGTCAATATTCTGGTTCTTGATACCGAAGTTTATTCAAATACCGGCGGGCAGATGTCGAAAGCGTCGCCGATTGGCGCGGTGGCCAAATTCGCCGCTGCCGGAAAACCGATGCCGAAAAAAGATCTTGGTATGATGCTGATGTCTTACGGAAATGTTTATGTTGCTCAGATTGCTATGGGTGCCAGCAATGGACAGACTGTGAAGGCGATAGTTGAGGCCGAAAAATATGACGGCCCATCGATTGTTATCGCCTACTCATCCTGTATCGCTCATGGAATCAACATGTCGACGATGCTCGCTTCGCAGAAAAAAGCTGTCGCTGCCGGACACTGGATTTTATATCGTTATAATCCTGATCTGGTCGCCGAGGGCAAAAACCCGCTGAAGCTTGATAGTAAAGAGCCGAGTATTCCGTATGCAGACTATGCTTTCGAAGAGGTCCGTTTCCGGACTCTAATGAGCAGTCATCCTGATCGGGCCAAGGATCTGGCAAATATGGCGACTGAGTTTAATAACCGGCGTTATTGGATGTATAAACAGATGGCCTCGCTTGATTATAGCGAACTGGCCAAAAAATAGAATTATCTATTTATAATATAAAGGGCAGAGTAAATACTCTGCCCTTTTTTATGTACCTAATTTTTTATCTCTTTATTACAAACAAGAGTAGGTCGAAATCCCGTAGGGTTTCGACCGTATTTCAATAGAGTGTAGCCCACAGGAATTATTTTTCTATCATCTGACCAACTGCTATATGCGTTATATATGCTGTCTGTTTAATCCCTGTTACAGATTTAGCCGTGAGACTAAGCATATCTAAAGCAATTGGCGGATATGCACCGATTAGGTTTTGACCTAATGAATAGGCCTTACTTCCGTCAGGCACAAAAACTATTTTACCAGGTGCGGTGGGAAATATTGGCGCTTCTATAAAAGCATCCCATGAACTGATTCTTCTGATGGAGTCAAATGGATCATTATTTATCACTACAAATGTCCCCGGATAATTTACCGGATCAAACATATTATGGAATCCGGGAACCTCTGACGCAATAATATATCGACCATCAGGACTGCATTTAATATCCCCGCTCGTCGCCTGACTTACTATTGTCACCGAATCAATAATTGAATCCGATTCTATCGCATATTTAAAAATTCTATTTGGCCAGACAATTAAATACAAATATTCATCACATTTTGACATAGTCAACCCATAAACATTTATATTATCTCCGTTAGCCCGAAGCATTGAACATTTTTTTTCAATTGACATAGTTTCATAATTATATAGGACATAATCTGTTGAATCATATGTTCCAGTTATTCCATAAATAAAAGAATTATTTGTGGCTCTTCCGTTTAAAGTCATAGTAACTGAATCCTGAGCAACTAATTGGCCATTTGAAATATCATACTTTCCAATAATTTTACCGGTTGAGGGCCTAACAATCAGATATTGATCTGTATGATCGAAAATTAAGCTATTGGAACCCGAAATATCATAAGATTCAAATTTTGAGATTATTTCTTTATTACTGAGGTCATAAACAAAGATCGAATCAAATGAAAATCCAATGGCCATAAAATTCCCGCTCGGTGAAATCACCATATCCCTTATAAATATGCGTGTCTGCATAGAATCTATCAGCGAGTCATTGGAAGAATCAATTATCCAGATTTTTCCTAAATCGTCAATGCTGTCATCAGCCATAAAGACATAATATGCTCCCGGTTCAGTACTTGGGCAAACAGGGCAATCTTTTTCACAAGATTGAAATAAACAGATAGATAATATGACAATAAGAATTGCCATTTTAGATAATTTATGCCTCATATAATTTCTCCCATTTATGATATTACTACTGTCCAATTTATGTAATTTGTCATTCCTGTTGAATATTAATCATACTCTCCTCCTTAAAGGCAGGCCCCACAGGTTGCTGATCGCCCGGTTCCGGCAACGGCAAACCATACTTCATAAAAAGGCGGTTGATTATTCAGTTGTTTTCATGCTCTTTTATGAGATGATAATTCGCCCGCTTGCCTAAAAAACTCCCACCCAATAAAGTGACGATATTATCTAATTGTATGTTTAATATAATATGATAAATTTGTTATGTCTATAAGCAATTTTGATATTTTATACTTCCCTGCTTCAATTATGCCTCAATATACTTGTTACCTATGTCACCGGTCTATTGTGTAACCTATCTGCCCGGATTATACCAATTTGTACCCCACCCATTGGGCGTGCATTTTAATAATTCACCTGATATCTTCAATCGCGGCCAATACACCTTCCCCACCAAACCGATGTTGATTTTATCTTTATCCT
>JAUVBC010000098.1 GCA_030591405.1 Candidatus Zixiibacteriota bacterium | reverse complement strand
GGTCGATCTCCTCGCCGACCTCAAGTTCGATCGCCTCTTCGACCGATTGTTCCAAAACCGTTTCGGGAAGGTAATTTTCATCTCTGACATATTTTATCAGACCGATTTTTAATTCCGCGCCATCAATGAGAGAACGGGCCTCATCGAGCGACCGACCGATCAGGTTCGGCATAAAGACAATCCCCGAAAGCCGCCCGCGATTGACCATTAGATTCACCTGCGAGCCATACGGTATTTCGGTCCCGGATGACGGATATGAAAAAACAACGACTCTTTCGGGAAGAGAATCGCTGAAGGTCCAGGCGATATCACCAAGAATAAGGCCGCTACCCTCGATATTTAGCTTGGCCTGACGAACCGAAAATCCGGCCAATAGCGGTATCTTGACTAATTTTTGACCAATCGAGGTTGTTACTTTGACAATTCGTCCTGATTTTACTTTGGTTCCGGTCAGTGGATATTGTGAAAGAACAGTACCTTCATCTTTATTGGCGTAATATTCTTCCGAGGTCACTTCGATACCAAGCCCAACCAGATCGAGGATATGTTCGGCATCCTGCATCTGGTAGCCAACAACATCGGGTAATTCAAATTCGGAACCATGTCGGGTAACCAAAGGCATCACAATATTGTCTATTATCAGATATAACAAAATAAGCGAAACAATCGGAATAACAAAAAAGTTCATTATCATCCGCCGCCGACTGTCGGGGGGAATCAGTTTATTGTATAATGATTCCTTTTTATAAACTTTATCTAAGTCTGTAAATTCCATATTTGACCAGTTCTTTTTATATCAATTCAATATATTTCAATGTACGATCTTCTTCAACCGGGCCGCAAAGGCGCCGGAAAGTCTATCGATATTCGGATAGGTTTTCATGAAACCGCGCTCCGAAACTATTTCATCGTCAAGATACTCAGTTGCTGATTCCAAAGTAAAGTCTTTTCTTCTTAATAAGAACTCTTCGACAACCTGATCATTTTCATGTCTGATAATAGTGCAGGTAGAGTAAACCAGAATTCCACCCGGTTTTACAAGTTTGGCCGCTTTATCAATCATCATACTCTGAATTTTAAACAGCCGGTCGATATCTTCCGGTTGTTTCTGCCAGCGTAGATCAGAATGCTTTCCGGCATTTCCCCAACCGGAGCAGGGGACATCAAGCAGAACCCGATTAAACGGCTCAGCTTCAAATTCAAGAGCGTCGGCATGGACGGGGTTGATAATTTTTATGCCCTGACGGCTGACATTTTCCATCATCAGCTCAAGCCGTGGGCGCGATTTATCCAGAGCAGTGATCATTCCCTTATTATGCATCCTGACGGCGGCATTAATTGCCTTTCCGCCCGGAGCGGCAGCCATATCCAGCATTCTGGTTTTTGTTTTTGGATTTAAAAGTTTTACTGCGAGACCGGCTGATTCATCCTGGATATAAATATGTCCACTTTTTATTAACTCATGCGAAGGGGGGATACCACCTTTTTTAAGTTGAATGAAATCAGAAAGGAACAACCCCGGATTATATTGGTATCCCTCTTTATCAAGAATTTCTGTAACTTCTTCAGCTTTACTTTTAACCAGATTTACTCGGAATGAAAAATGAGGAGGTTTATTCATATTTCCCAAAAGTTTTTCGGTCGCCTCAAGTTTGAATTCTGTAAGGCAATAGTCGACAAACCAGTCTGGGTATGAATAAAAATCGGCCAGATATTTAACCGGATCATGTTCCTGGCTGGCAAAAACAACTTTTTCAGGCTGGCGCAGGGCCGAACGCATGACGGCATTAACCAGCCGTGCGTGGGATTTATTGCAGAAATGATAAGCCAGATTGACACTTTCCGAAACTGCGGCGGCGCTTGGAATTCGATCGGTAAAAAACAGCTGAAAAAAACCGAGCCTTAAAATATTTATCAATTCGGGCGACATTTTTCCCGATGGTTTGCTCAGATAAAACTTGTAATCATGATCAAGTCGTCGTTTCATCTTGACCGTACCATTTACAAGTTGCCTGATAAAACGAAGGTCAAGATTGCTGAGCGGCAGGCTTTCGGTTACCTTGCGAATAGTTTCTTCGGTCGAGTCACCCTCGGTTTCGACAAGTCCCAGTATTTCGATGGCGGCAGCACGAACAGGATCGTATTTCTTTTTTGACTCAGTCATTAAAACTCCATCGGCGTTAATCTGTTTCCTGCATCATCTACAAAAAACATCTCTTTTCTCAAAAATTCAAGAGCCGGGATATCGTGTTTATCCATAATATTTGCCATCTCAATTACTTCAGGAGGTTTGGCATAACCACCGGTCCCGATTCCAAGCTCCATAATAATAATTCCCGTTTCTGCATTATCTACATTTTTCATTTCATAACTCATTTTATAGATAGCAGGTCGAATATCTATTATTCTTTCTATCCCTTTTGATGTCCGGGATATTTCAACTTTTTCCTGAGCCATAAAGATATCAATTTTACTCTGGATATTATCGTCCGGTTCCACTTTTACCTGATATTCGACTCGATTGAGTTTTCCCGATAACGAAACTTTTGTATTCAAAATCATTCCGGTGGAGACAATAAAAAAGTCGTCAGGAAGTTCCTCTTTCAACCGTGCGCCCATGTCGGGATGAAACGGTCGATCCAGAATCAGATCAAGATATTCTGATTCTGACGTATATCCAATAGATAATGGCGGCGAAAACGACATCTTCATATGCGGATGGAATCCCTGTGTAAAGGCAATCGGCATTTCGGAACGTCTGATCGCCCGTTCAAAAACCCGCAGATTATCGCGGTGTGACATAAAGCGGCTGAGACCTTTGCGTCCCCAGCGGATTCTTACGTTTCCAGTGACTGGAGCCAATCCGGTCCGACCAAATGCCTTTTTGGGGGAGCGCCCGAAACCACCTTCAAAAGTTGATTCTGAGACAGATTCATCCGGTTTTTTTGATTTGATGTCTGCTTCTTTCAGAGTTATCGAAGCTCGCTTGCGTTCTTTGATCAACTGATCAGTTGTCACATGCAGAACAATCGGTGCCCATGGAAGATTTTCAGAAAATGAGCGACCATTTAAATATTGACGAGGGTCGATGTTGTTTTTGTCGAAAGCTTCATTCCAAAGTCCAAAATTAAACTGCTCGCCCCAACCATCAAAACGGGCACCCATTTCAAATGCGGTTTGAATTACCGCTCCCATTTCTCGGCCACCACGTCCAATGACCCCCTCAAGAAATGAAAGGTTGGGATCACGAAGTTTAATATTTACAAACGGGCTTTTAACGGCGCGTCTGAGATACTCGCCTTTTTCTTTGATATATTCAGGCGATGGCTGCATATCCCATTGGAATGGTGTATGGGATTTCGGCGAAAAAGGGGAAATAGTGATGTTAATTATTTTTTTCCCTTTGGCGTTTTTGCCGATAAGATTGACCCGGCGAATCATCTCAACAATTCCTTCAATATCCTCGTCGGTTTCGGTCGGCAGGCCGATCATAAAATAAAGTTTGACCAGGTTCCAGCCATTTTTGAAAACCAGTTCAATGGTGTCATACAATTGTTGATCTGTGATATCTTTTCTGATGACCGCTCGCAGTCGTTCGGTTCCGGCTTCGGGGGCAAAGGTCAATCCGGTTTTGCGGCACAGTTTGACCGCATCGGCCAGCTCTTGCGTAAAGGTTCCGGGTCGAAGCGATGGCAGCGAGAGAGCGACCTGTTTTTTTTGCAGCTGCAAAGATAACTGCGCCATCAGCGGAACAATATCGGGATAATCACTTGAGGAAAGCGAAAGCAGTGAGACCTCATCATAGCCGGTTTTTTCAAGTTGATCATAAACCTGCTCCATGATTTCTTCTTTGGGTCGTAAACGAACCGGTCGGTAAATAGATGTTGCCTGACAGAAGCGGCAGGCTCGCGGGCATCCCCGCATAATTTCAACCGAGAGACGGTCATGGATAGTTTCGATAAACGGAATCAGATTGTTTCCTGGATAATATTCAGGTTTGAGACTTTTAAGTCGTGCAGATTTAACAGATTTGGGGGTAAAACCGTTTTTTGGTTTCAATGTTTTTGGATCATAGAATTCCGGGACATAAACCGATGGAACTTCTTGTACCAGTCGCTTCAATTTCTCCGCTCGAGGAAGCTCTTTTGAATCTTTAACGATCTCAAGAATTTTAATTATGTTCTCTTCGGCATCACCAAGATAGAAAAGGTCAACAAAATCGGAGGCCGGCTCGGGGTTGTTAATTACCGGGCCTCCGGCTATTATCAGGGGAGAGTTATCGGTTCGATCTTTTGATTGTAATGGAATTCCGGCCAGATCCAAAATATTAAGCATGTTGGTATAGACCATCTCATATGAGAGAGTAAATCCGATAATATCAAATTCACCGAGCGGTCGATAAGATTCCAGCGTGAATAGTGGAATATTTTCGTCTCTGAGAATTTTTTCGGCATCCCGGTCAGGTGCAAAAAACCGTTCACAGAGAAAGCGGTCATCATTATTTATAATATTATATAATATTTGAATGCCGGCATAAGACATCCCGATCTCATACATATCGGGATAACCCAACGCCATCGATAGACGACCCGCGGGTGACTTTTTTACCAAGCCCCGTTCACCGCCGGTATACCGTCCTGGTTTAATTACATATGGAAATAGTTTTTTTTCAAGTAGGTGCTGCATAATCATAATAATATAAAAATCCCGCCCTCGAAGAAAGCGGGATTTTTAAACAGTCTTTTTTAAAATATCAACCATACACTTCCGAATGATTGCATTTGCAAACGCCGATATTGTTTGTCCGATAGCGCCAACCGTTTTCCGAACGTTCCGCTTTGACGAACTTAATATAATTAAACGGTGTTTCACAGACCGGACAGGTCTTTTCAAATTTTTTCTTTGACGCTTTATCGGCAAAGCTTTGTTTCTTAGCCATATCAATTCACTCCAGTTACTCTAACTCTTTTCAAGAGCAGATATTTCTTCTTTGACCGCCAACAACAGGTCGGTCGTCTGTTGCAATATACAAAAATCGTCATTTCCCGCAAACTGTTTTTCGGCATCTTTGAAGAAAACTGAAGCGGTCGGATAATCCTCAATTTTAAGCGCGGTCATTGCCGAACAGTATGCCTTTTCTTCTTTACTCAACATTTTTAGATATTTTTTCCACTTTTTTTACTTTTTCACACCATTTTCGAGAAATCGAAGCTTTCTGACATATGGATCGATTTTGTAACCTTTGTTTTTCAAATAATATATGATTGAGCCGGCCATATGAAGATAGATCGGGTCATTTTTAACTTCCGCGTTTTTCAGGATATCGTCAAGTATAGATAAAATATGGTCGCCATGTTCTTTATAATAGGTTAATTGCTCGGTTTCTTTTTTAAAGAGTTCAAAATATTGTTCAGTCAGATCTGATTCTGAGATTTCCGGAGGACGTGACAAAACCACTTTTCGGCCCGGAACGACACCTTTGGTAAACCAACTGTTTATTTCGTCAAACAGCTTTTTTGATTCGGGATCAGTTTTGTCGAGGCCGTTTTTAATATCGCTTAAGAGGTTGCCAACAGCAGAGATAGCGGTCTTTTTAAGACGGCCCTCATCAACCAGAACCCTGTTATTGGCCATCCAACTGCCAAGCCGGTTGTTGACATAACGCCCTTTAAGCGAGTCGCGGGCGATATCATCGAGAATGTTGATCGAATTTAGGGTCTCAATCTGATCAGTTTCCAACCGGGCGACTGAAGTCAATAAATGCTTAAGATTTAATTCCAGCCTTTTTAATGTTTTCAACCGGCTCAAATGGTTCCCTCGCCGACCTTTTCCTTTTTCGACTTGTCTGTCCGATGCGTTAAATAATCTTCCAAAAGACCGGAAACGCGGTTCACCATCACTGCGAGGTGATCGCCTGTTTCGGCAGGTTTTTTCGATTCGGTGATAAGACCGGCCAGTTTTAGTGAGGCCAGACGTTCGATTGTTTTTACCCTGGGATAGTCGCTTTGCTCTAATAAATCATTGATACTGGTCCGTCCATTAACCAAAGCCAGGAGATTCCATTCCTCCGGTCGGAGAGAAATATCTTTTCCACGGCCGCAGGTTGCTTCCGACATCTTCAGCGGTTTATTAAAATCTGGTAATGTTTCTTTGAGATGATTGATCTCGTCAATTCGGCGAAATCCTTCCAGAATAACATTTTCGACCGAAAGATTGATGGTGATTTCCTCATTGGTCGGGTACTGATTATCATAGAATTTAAATGAGCCGTCACTCCAGGATAATAGCGAATAAACCAGTTCTTCAACCTGCTGTTTAACAGCTTCGTCCAAATCATCCTGAGTGACATATTTCTTTTGAACCAATATCTGGCCCAGACGTTTGGTTACCTCTGCATTCGATTGGTAAGCAATCGCATCTTCGAGTTGTCCCGCTGATATTTTGCCGTTATCGCTGAGCAGTTGACCAATATGACTGGTTTGGCGTGGGCCATAAGCATAGGTGATACGACCATTTTTAAAGTAAACCATGATGATATCAATGCTGTTTTGGATACCAAGGGTTCCGGTCTTTTTACTATTGGCAATAAGCTGAAATATCTCAGGTAATGTAAACTTTTCTATTTTTCCCTGAAGGGCCTGATCCATGTTTTCTCCGTGTTAAGGGTTTGGCAAACGATATAGTTAACCGCTTGATTTGTCAATAAATGTTTTTTTGAATTTAAGTAAAAACATCCACTAAATTCCGTCAGGAAGGGGTTCCTGACGGCACATAAATGAAATAAAATCGTTTTCTGTTTAGAAGTTTTATGAAGGATCGGGATGAAAATCCTGGTCCTTTTTTTGTTGCTTAAAGCTGAAGTTTTCGGTGTAAAATATTTTCGGTAGAATATTTGATTGGTTTGTATTATATTATAAGTTGATAGGGAAATATGATGTGGGAATTTGCTTCCCACAAATCAAGTAATTTATTATGTGAGGTGTGATAAAATCAAATGCTTGAAGGTATACTACATTATTTGATATTGTATGCATTCTCAGTAATAGCTGTTGCTGTTTATTTTGGATCGAGAATGTTATTGGGAATGCATATGGATTATTTAGATGATCTGTTAGATTCAAATAAGCCATACTGGAGAAGAATTATGCCTTTTTTTCTGATGACATTGTTTGGTTTTTTGATTCTTGTACTATATCCTATTATTAAAAATTTATTATAATCCGCCAAGAGTAATATGAGAATTATAATATCTGATAAAATATAAATGCTTGGTGAGAGGCAGATGTCCACATAAGCTTATGGGAAAAACACCGAGAAGCGAAATATTTTGACTTCTATAATAGCCAAAAAACAGACTGGTTCGTCTTAAGCCATAGGGATAATCTTAGATGTGATAGCTCTCTTTTGTTAGGGGTTTTAATTGATTCGAATTTTGCTTTTTGTTCTAATCTTAATCTTTGCTACTAATCAATTCTGCTTTGCACAGGAAAAACCAATATATCGCAATGCTGGTTTATCTGGTAAAGTGATCAATGCAAAAACAAATAAGCCGATCCCGGGTGTTTCTATTTTATTGGTTGGAAGTGAAAGAGGAACAATTTCAGATTCAACCGGTTTTTTTTCTAT
>JAUVBC010000131.1 GCA_030591405.1 Candidatus Zixiibacteriota bacterium | reverse complement strand
TATCTGGGTGTTCTGTATTCATATCATCCCCAGAGTTTCGGTCTTGATGGCAGCGCGTTCGGTGGATGTTCTATCGGTCGATGAAATTGCCTTCCAACAATCGGGTCTGCGGGCGCAATTGCTGGATGAATTTAGCGAAGGAATGGAGAATTTTAAATTTACCGGCGCCAATGATGATGTCGATGCTTTATCAAATCAGCTCAATGCGCATATGGACTCACTTAGCCAAGTCCGAGATTCCAGGATGCAAAGTTTTTCGTCGCGGCTATATGAAGAGCGAGGCAACAGTCAAAAAACTCAGGAGAAATTGGCTTTCACCCTAGCCCGAATTTCCCCAGCAACTTCGTTATCTCTGGCAACTTCATATCTGGCCGGAACCTCTATTGGTCTGAAAAACAGATTTTACGATGAGGCCAAAAGTTATCAGGAGCAGTATGGAAATTTCCTGAAAGAAAAAACCGGTCTAAATACCGGTGGCGGGCTCAGGATTCGACAATCCACAGCATGTACTGCAGCTGAAGAGAAAGAGAATGAAGATGCCAAAAAAGAAAAACCAAAGGGGATTGATACAAAAGAGATTCCCGAATTCAAATATACCGATGTCACCCCTGCCGAATCGGTTCAGGCAGCAGTCGTGGATATGGGATTATTACTATTTTTTAATTTGATATTTTTTGCCGGGGCATTTGTCGCCTTTGGGAAATATGATGTCAGATAAAATTATTATTGGAGAAACGGTATGTTTAATACATTAGTTCAAAAGGAGCTGAGAGCAATCATTCTCAGTCCGAAGTTTGTTGGAACCTTCGCCGTTTGTTCTGTTCTGATAATAATTTCGATATTCACCGGAATCTCAGAATATAAAACAATGGTAAACCGGTATGAGGCTAATTCGGAATTGGTCGATCAGGAACTTCGGCAAAGTACATCCTGGGGGCGGATGAATACAAAAGTATATCGCGCGCCTGATCCAATGCAGATTTTTGTCTCAGGGTTGGATTATGATATTGGCCGCTGGTCATCTGTATCAGGCGAAAGAGGTGCCAAATTGAAAAACAGCGCCTATTCCGATGATCCGATTTATGCTATCTTTCGTTTTATCGATTTTGCCTTTATTGTACAGTTTGTGCTGACCCTTTTTGCGATTCTTTTTACTTTCAATGCGATCAATGGTGAAAGAGAAGATGGAACTTTAAAATTGGTTTTCTCCAATTCGGTCTCGCGGGCGCAATATATTATTGCCAAGGCGTTGGGATCGTGGCTCGGTTTGGTAATCCCGATTTCTATCCCAATTTTATTAGGGTTATTATTAATACTGTTTTATAAAATTCCATTGACAGTTGATCACTGGTTCAGGATCGGTCTTTTCCTATCTTTATCGCTGTTGTTGTTTACCTGTTTTATTATTTTGGGCGTTTTTATCTCATCTTTAACTAAGAGATCATCAGTTTCCTTTTTGACCGCTCTGGTTGTCTGGGTAGTTTTTATTATGATCGTCCCGCGAGCCGGAGTTATGGCCGCCGGAAATATAGTCAGAGTTCCCCGTATTGCCGAAATCGAGGGACAGATCAGCGGTTTTTCAAAAGAACGTTGGGAGCAATTTTATCAGAAAATGGAGGATAACTGGGAAGAGAATAGTGTAAATTCGTCGGATGGTGAAGAAATAAACGATGAAGCTCTCTTGGCAAGGATGGAGACGATGGATTCCCTCAGAAGAGAAATCGAGAAGGAGATCGATCAGTATGGCCTAAGATTGCAGGAAGATTTAAGGCAAAGGAAATCGGCTCAGGAGAAACTTGCCTTTGTTTTATCGCGATTTTCGCCGGCATCGGCCTATCAGTTGGGGGCAATGGCTCTGGCTGGGACAGATATCAGGGTGAAAAATCGGTATGAAGATGCTATCAATGAATATCGTAATCAGTTTTATCAATTTGTTGAAAGGAAACAGGACGAAACCGGGGATAATGGTCATGTCATGATGGCGATAACAATGGAAGATGACGGCCCAATGGATATGACGATTAAAGGGAGTCGCAGTAAAGACCAGCTTGATATTTCTGATGTCCCGCGCTTTGTCAGACCGATTGTTTCGTTGGCCGAATCTGTAACTCCGGTGGTGGTCGATTTTGGGTTATTGATATTATATATATTATTATCGTTTTCCGGAGCGTTTGTGGCGTTTCTTCGTTATGACGTGAGGTAATTTATTAGAATGGTCCTGTTATTGAGGAAAGAGGGGAGAATAAAAAAGCCGCCTGACTGTCAGGCGGCTTTTTATTATTCAGTAAAATATTCTTAGAAGCTATACAAAAATGAAACTTTACCAAACAGTGAGTCGGAATCATAATTATTGTCGGTTGATTCGCCTCCGATAAAGTATGGTCCGTTCAGCAGGAATTCCGGATCGAGAAGAGCGTCAATTTCCAACGCACCCCAATGGAATCCGGCGCCGAGGAAAGTCTGAGTTGTTGTGAATGATTCACCACGCATGTAGCTATAAGTTCCGCCATCAGTATAGTCGCGCTCGTACTTATAGGTATTCCACATTGAAGTCACGCCAGCACGGAAATCCATCCAATTGAAGACTTTGGCATCAATGCCCAATTTGAAGTATGGCATTGCTTTATAGCTGTATTTGTATTCAGCTTCACTTGATTCAGTATAGGCATCATCGGTATAATCATACGAGTATTTGTATGAACCGAAAGTGATACCAAAATCAGAGACTACCAAAACATCTTCGGCGGCATCATAATTGGTGCCCCAACCTAAATCAATAACGGTCACCTTTGTTTCGTCGGTGCGAGTTACTACCCAATCATTATCTAATTCACCATAATTCTTTTCCCCGTATTTCTTTGTTTCGAAAGCAAAATGGGGAACACAGGTGAATTTGCCTTTTGGCTCCATGAAATATCTTGCTCTTAAGGCAAGTTCCATATTACCATCCGGCTCGGTATCATCAACTAAACCACTATCAGCGCCAGTATTCCAAAAATGATAGTCTTTTTCTGTCCAACCGGTCATGGCTAAAGAGAGAGCCAATTCAAGTTTACCTTCCATTGGGGACAAACCGAAGCCAACTTCATACCGGTTATAAGTATCTTCGTACTGGTTGTATTCGTCTCCTTCCAAGACATCTTCGTTCTTGGCTGATGAACGAAAATATCCAAAGGTAAATCCGAAAGGCATATCGGAAAGATTACGGCCATAATATAGATTCATCCGATGGTTTGTCTGGTCATCAGAATCATAATTATACAAATTGTGATCAAAATCGTTTTCATACGGCACTGTTGAGAAATGCATACCAAAGACCCAGGGATCCTCATCGTCACCTCTCTGGATCAAGGCGCCCACTTTGTAAAAATAGTCATTCTCGCCATAAATGGATTTGGATGAATAACCTTCGTGTGAGTCAATTTCGCCCCAGAATATATTGGGATAATAATTGATGGTTGAAGGATACATCGAGATATTGGCATTATCTTTCACGACAGTATTAAGGGCCGGCACGAATGTTCCATCATACCAAAAACTTCCCATTCCCATGGTTTCCAAGCGGGTATCGGTGGCAAACGCTGAAGTTGCCATCAAGGTCAGCATCAATGCTACAAATAAAAATTTCTTCAAAACATACCTCTTTAATTTTATACAAATGTTTTTTTGTTTAATAGTCTGATTTTGTCGTTTCTAATTTAAAAACTTACTTCATAGCTAACGATTAACTTGTTTCACCTCCTTATGTTTAAAGTTGCCAGGCTTAAAAATAGTCTTACGACTCAACTCCCCGTTTCGATTGAATTTATTTTTATCCAAAATTGTTTCCGATTTTAACAGTTTTTCTAACATAGCGCAATATAAAAATGCAAAATATATTATAACTACCTGTGTAACAATCGGTAAGGAGTGGTGTAAATGTAAGGAAAACTTGAGGTTTTTAGCGTAATTTGGGCATATTGTCGGGCAAAATAAAAAGCTGCCCGAAAATCAGATGGCTTTTAATTATTAAGAAATATCTATGTAATTAGAATCCTGCGGTCATCATCAGGTAATACCATAGAGCTGTTTCGGCGTCAATACCCTTCCTTTCATCAGGCAGTATAAATATGATATTTGCAACGAACGCGGATCTCTCCTGACGTTGTGATATCGGTCACGTCATATATCTGATCTACAAATACAACAATAATGGTTAGCATGACCAATAACATCAGTGAATATTTTATGTTCATTCTCCTCTTGGGATTGTCTATGGCACTATATGTTTTGGGCCCATTGGATTTTAGTTTCATTGGGATGATTTGAACAACAAAAATAAATAGAAATAATAATTATTATTACAATATTTTTGGCCTATGAGGAGTATTTATTATGGGGTTGGCTGTATTGGGGGAAACATAAAAATAGATATTAAAAATGAGGAGGTATCTCCTTTTTGCTTGCTTCATGCATATGTAAGACGATTTAGAACAATGATACTTATGTTTTAAGGCTATTTGCCGACAATAATTTTAATGATACTGTATAGAAAATGAGCAAAAACATTGGAATTTTTAACAACAAATATATTTATTTTTTATTGACAAGATATTTACAAATTTTTACTTTTCAAGAGTAAGGCGACATAGGATGTAAATGACATGATAATATGTCAAAGCAATGGATATGCTTTTATGGATCAGCATTTTAATTCAATTAATTAAAGATGATAATATATGTGATTAAACATCTAATAAGCACCCTATGGGTGAAAGGAGGGTCTTACAAAATTTTAGGATAGTTTATTAACCATTAACCAATGGAGGGTATGAAAATTGAAGAGTAAAACAATTTCCATACTGTTAATATTCGCTCTGTCGGTGATGATAGCGTTACCGATGAGCGTTTTTGCCGGAACTTCCGGGAAGTTATCCGGCACGATTGTTAGCGAGGATACCGGTGAACCTCTGCCAGGTGTCGCAGTTTCTCTCGCTGAAACAGTAATGGGGGGACTTACCAATGAGAACGGTGAATATTTTATATTAAATGTTCCCGTTGGCACCTATGTTGTAAGGGTCTCTCTGATTGGTTATTCCCCGGTTGAAGTCTCGAATGTTAGGGTATCAGTTGACTTGACAAGTTATACTGATGTTGCGCTTTCCAAGAAAGCTTTGGATTTGGGGAAAACCATTCGAGTCACTTCCCAGCGCCCATTGATTATCAGAGACAAAACAGCAACTATCAAGATTATTGAATCCGAAGATATTGAAAATATGCCAACTCGCGGCTATCAGGATATCGTCGGTTATCAGGCTGGTGTTGTCGCCTTTCGGGATAATCCTAATACACGACAGCGTGGTGGCCGTGAATCAAGCAATACCGCTGAGATTAATATCCGCGGTGGTCGTCCATCAGAAGTTGCCTATTTTGTCGATGGATTCTCGCAGCAGGATCCTCTCTCCGGTTTGGCCACAGTAAATATTAGTAGTAATTCGCTGGCTGAACTTGAGATTACGACCGGCGGTTTTAATGCCGAATATGGCTGGGTGGCATCCGGTGTTGTTAATGCAACTACCAAAGAAGGTGCCAAAAAATATTCCGGCGCCGTTGATGTAATTACCGATAATATTGGCGATCAGTATGATTACAATATTTATAGCGGTAATGTCAGTGGTCCGGTTCCCAGCGTTGAAGGAGCTACCTTCTTTCTCTCTGGCGAAAGACGCTGGCAGGGTGACCGTCAACCATCATCTATAGTGGATGAGAAGCTGCCGCAAAACTGGCTGGGCGGATGGTCAGGTCATGGCAAGTTGTCATATAAAGTAAATGACAACATGAATGTCAAAGTCGGTGCCATGTATTCGAAAGACAACTGGTCTCAATACCTGCACACCTATCGCTTTAACATTGAGCATACCCCGCGTTATCTGGATTTAAACCAATCCGGATATGTTAAATGGACCCATACGCTTTCTCCCAAAACATTTTATACGTTGGCGGGAAGTTATTTCCAAACCGAACGTATGCGCGGCGATGGCGTCTATTTTACAAATGTTGGTGCTTATCAAAGATCTAACTGGCCGGGGTCCGGAAATCCAGCCCAGGATAATGCTGGTTTATTCTGGTCATGGGATGATATTGACGGCGTTACTGCCGATGTTGACGAAGGACATATTTGGGATGATTATTTAAGAAGAAAATCTTCTTATATTGGTATTGATGCTGATATATCGAGTCAGGTTACCAATCAGCACCTGTTGAAATTTGGTATCGATTATCAACGTCATACTTTAAGATTATTCCGATCATTGTTCCCGGCCAACGCAGATACGATCAATGTTGATAACTACGGTTATGACGCCCATGGTGTTGAACTTGAATCTGGCGATGAAGTTTGGCAAAATGAGGCCAAGCATCCAGTTACCTGGGCGTTATATTTTCAGGACAAGTTTGAATGGGAGGATATGGTTATCAATGCCGGTGTGAGGTATGATTACTTCAACACCAATACCAAATGGGTAAAAGTTATTCAGAATC
>JAUVBC010000087.1 GCA_030591405.1 Candidatus Zixiibacteriota bacterium | reverse complement strand
ATGGCGGCAGGACCCCAAAAATCAACCGAATATACACATTTGAAGCCCTGCCGGGACATTCCTTCCGACCAGCCGCCTGCCCCACAAAATAAATCTATATACTTTATTGGTTCTTTCATATTATCCTACTTATCAAATTTATATGAAAATATGAAATTCTGGCCCAAAAGTAAATCACATATTTTGTTATCTATAAATCATTCATCTGCAATTAAATGCTCTTATAAAGATGTTCCAAATCATTTTCCACACCAAATCACCGTTAATTATATCCGCATCTATCTGTATATGACCGAATATGAAAATACAGGAAATTATCGACGAGGTTCAACCGATTAGCCAAAAACTTTTTATATGCGAAACGAACCCATTTTCGTTGTAACCAAAGGTCATGAAAGCACTTATAAGGAATTTTTGGAGCTGTTTTGGGTTCTCGGTACAAAATTTTGTGACAAAATTGTCGAAACTACGGGGGATTTCGATCTATTTAGCACTATTTAACCAGATCGAAGATGTCGACAATTTTCATCGGTTCGGTATTATAAAATCCCTGCCCATATTTACATCCGGCCTGAATGCCAAATGACCGAGCCATTGATTCGAGCGACCAAATATAATTTTTTGATTTGTCAGGATTCATAAATTGCGACTTATGGCATTTTAACGCCTCGATCCATTGCTCAAAGGAATCAGATATATCAACGACAAAATTAGCTGTTTTACCAGGCGGAAGAAAATACTGGAAGACCCGTCGGGTCAGGTATGGTTCGCCTTCAATCGGAAGCTTCTTGAGCGTGGCGAAATTAACGGCGTTGATAACGATCTGCCCCGCGGCAACATGGTCAGGATGTGATTGTCTTCTACCATGCCCAATATGCGGATCGGGCGCCAGAATTATTTTGGGACGACACTCTCTGATCAGAGCGGCAAGTTCCAGCCGTCTTTCATAGGTATCAAAAAGCTGACAATCGCCCCAGTTGTATGTTTCTATTAAATCGGAACCGATCACCTTGGCCGCCGCCAGAGATTCTTCGGCGCGTAATTCCGGGGTACCGCCGGTGCTCATCTCTCCGGCAGTCAGGTAAACAATACCGGTGCGATAGCCCATTTTGTTCAAACTAATCAAAACACCACCGGTGCCGACTTCGACATCATCGGGATGGGCCCCGATTGAAATTAAATCATATTCCACAAACAGCTCCCAATTAAAAAGTCGGGAAGATTATTTATCATCCCGACTTTATTTGGTTATTAACAAACCACTGTTATTATTTCATCAATCCGTTAATTCAAATTTATCGGAATGGTATTTAAGAAGATCCCTTAAAATATCATAGAAAAACCGTTCGCCGGTAGCTTCATATCCTTCGTATCCGGAATAAATGTTATCAAGGTTATGAGTAAAACCGTTCGCCGTATCAGGTGTCGCAACAGTTTTCAAATGTGATGCAAAATCAAGCGTTTGTCGATAGAAATTATATTTGGCATCGGCCGTTGTCATTAAAAGAACATTCGTTGTATCAAGAGCGCCTGAATAATCAGCCAAAATTGATTCAATATTGTTTTCAAGCCAGAGCGACCAGATCGGCTGATATGTGAAATTAGCATTTACACCGGCGGCACTGGTATTATAGTAAAATGGCAAATGATATTTCATCGGTGAAATCGGGCCAAACGGTTCAAAATATGTCAAAGTATCTGTTATTCTTAAAGTATCATCGGAATTCCAAAGTTGCGGTCCGGTTGGGTCGTTCCAATCATAAGGATAGAACTCAGGATTAATATAATCGGTGTCATGCGGAGAAAAGCTGGCTGCCGCGGCAAAGACCATTGTTTGTAACGGGAAAGAGTACGATGTATCCAACTCTTTAAATTCTTCACGAGTAGTGGGATTCGCATTTTGTAAAATCTGCTGAAAAAGTTCAACAAATCCTCCGTTACCAGTCGCACCATCAAAATCAAGAGGAGATGAGACTGCCGAAACCGAACCAAAGTTTTCACTGTGTGAAATTGCCATTCTCATAGCACCATATCCGCCCACACCAACACCTGAGATTGCTCTATTGGCACGTGCTTTACCCGGAAAACGACCATCTGATATTGTATTATAGGCAGCGTCAATAAAATCAATCAAACTACCTGTCGTGGGTTCATCTTGAATACTGGCGATAGCATCAACATACTTTCCACCGGCAAAAGAGTTACCGTAGAAAGATCCACCATAGCCATTAAAACCATTAACACAGACAATGATCATCGGATTAATTTCACCGGATGCGATCATTCCATCAGCAACTTCCCTTAAATTGCGACTTATATAAAACATATCGGTATCGCCATAAGGGGACAACAAATAGAGAACCGGGTAAGGTGCACCTTCGGTAATGCCTTTGTATTCCGGTGGGACATAGGTTCGATAACTAAGATGCCGAAATAGGCCGACATCGTTAAACATACAAAAGCCTAACTCTTCATCAAATTCATGACTATGGACATAGACACCGGCGGATGATTCAAATTCATTAACAACGATAGTATTTCCCCGGTCGCTGCATGCAAAGAAGATTGTAGATATTGTAAATAATAACAATAAACCAATAATATGTTTATTCATTTTGCACCCTCCTAAAATCGGTAATTAAAACCTAAAACGGTTCTGTAAGTATCAGCACTATATAAGCCGGCAACATTATCTATGATATTATCGCTATCCTGCTTAACGTTTGCATTGGTAGCATAATCAGGCTGATGTGTATATGTCGTAGCAAATTCCAGACTCCAGACATCAATATTAAAACCGAAGCCGAAACTATAACTGTATTTTGTGCCGAGATCGATAAATTGAGGGGTCTGAGTCACACCATTGGCATTATCCCAATCAACGGCAGATTGATCAGCAGAAAAACCGGCTCTCAAATCAAGAAAATTGGCTGCCTGATAATTGGCGCCAAACATAATTTTGCCGGCATCTTTCCAGGCAATCGGGGCCGTCATATCAGTAAAAAACATACTTTGGGCTCTATCGTAAATGGTATCGGTAATAACCTCTCTGTTTCGAAAAATATCAGGACCGCCCGAAGGACCAATATTAGATAAGTCAAAATTAAATCCTTTAAATTTTGACCAGAATACCATCTCGGCATCGAGCGACAGAGTAAGTTTATCATTAACCTGATAGGCGATTCCGCCGCTAAAAGTCGCTGGCAGTTCCAGCTTGGTCTCAAAATCTGCAACAAGTTCAATAACTTCACCCCGCATAAAGAGCAGCTCTTCCAATTGCCCGCTGGTGATATAAACCAGAGTATTGGGGTTTCTGCCCATAAAAAATTCAAAATAAGATCTGCCGCTGATATCAATTGATGAGACGGCCGAATAGGTGGCGGCGAATTTCATCCGGTCGGTGACATCATATAACAGACCCAACCGGAATCCAAATCCCATACCATCGCCTTCGTTTCTATAATATTCCGGAATTTTGTCATGAGGGCGATCACTTAATACACCTTCAATCGGATTGTCCCTCAAAGTTACATTATTATAAATCAAATCTGCCTCGACAAGTGAAAGACCAAGACCAACCGATAATTTATCTTCCATAAAGCCGGTGGCAATGGTCAGTTGGTAGGCAGTACCATCGAGCTTGATACCGAATTGATTTTCAGGCAAAAACGACCAATCATCATACGCCGGTAATAATTGCATCAGCTGCCAATTCTGATTCTGATTATAGAGAGAGTACAACGAAAATCCAAAAACGACTTCGTTATCAGAAATCGGTAACCGGGCCAATAAGCCGCCCTGCAGCCGATGCGGAACATCATGCTTGTTGGCAATTTCCTGACCATTAAAGTAACCGGTTTCGTACCTTTCGCCAGTCTCACCATGCCAGTAAACATTAGGTGTTAGCCAATATCGGTTATGAAAAAATGCTGTATTGAAGGCAAACTGATTATCCTGAATTCGATAATAGCCGGCCGGATTGTAATAGGCGGCTGACCAGTCATCGGCAATTGCACGAAACGCGCCACCCATACCATCTGCTTTCACTCCAATTCCGTCAAATGCAAATCCGCCTCCAAAAACACTCGCGGATGCCATAATCAAGAATAGACATAAGAGTAAGAAAAACCTTAATGCTCCCATTCTCATCTCCATAAATATTTACCTTATATTACTTCCTATTTTAAAACACATTCCAAATCAATCTTCATGTCAATTAGGCCAATAGACTCACAATTGACATTTTGATTTTTCAACCTACAAAGTCTGACAAAATTACAATAACCGCGCCGATTTGTCAAGGCCTCTACTCATTTTTTGGATATCGAGGAATATCCTGTTTAAACCCGATGAATACGTTCTTGCTCAGTATGACGATTTGGGATATCATTCTGCTCAATAAAATGATAAAAAACATCCGATAATAAAATTATTTCAATAAGTATGTAGATCTCAAGCAAGAATCAGAGGGCATATTATTTCATTTTGAAGTAAAAATCGCAACTATCTTTTTCCCGAAAATGGTAATCAGAAACAGAAATCCGGCCAATAAGATAATAGAAGCTCCTGACGGCAAATCGAGATTATAGCTAAGGGCAAGCCCGAAAACAGTTAATACGATGGTGGTAATTGTTGACAAAATCATTGTCTGCCATAAAGTTCTGGTAAAATATCCGGCGATTGCAACCGGCAGTGTTAAAAGGGCGATGACCATCACAATGCCAACAACTGTAATTAGAACAACAACCGTCAGGGCGGTCAAACAGAGAAGCAGGAGATAATAAAACTCAACATTTATCCCCCGGGCGCGGACAAACTCCTCGTCAAAACAGATGGCCAAAAACTTATTATAAAATAAAATTACCATCGCTATAATCAGCAGATCCAGACCAGCTATCTGCCATAAATCGTGCGATGAGACCATCAGGATATTACCAAAAAGGTAGCTTAAAAGATTTTCATTATAACCGGGGGTTTTCATAATAAAAATAATCCCGACCGCCATTCCTATCGCCCAGATAGCGCTGATTATGGTATCTTCTCGTTGTTTAGCTCTCAGACTAACCAGACCGATAACAATAGCTGATAAAAGTGCCGCGACAACCGCGCCGTAGAGCGGATGCAGCCAATTCCAATTAAAGACATTGGAGAAAAAGTAAGCCGCTCCCATCCCGCCCAAAACCGAATGGGCAATTCCTCCGCCGATATAACTGATTCGACGGGCGACGATAAACGGACCAACAAGACCGCAGGCTACCCCGGCCAGAACCCCGGCCAGAAGCGCCTTCTGAAGAAATGAAAATTCGGCAACGGCTGAAAAAAACTCAATCATTTATTTGATATTCCCATTTTCTTTATTTAATCCTCTTCAAGATGCTTATCATGTTGTATAATTCTTCTTTGATCTCCATAAAACTCACTGACATATGAACCTGATATTTCGGTTGTTGGATGTTCATGGACTGACCGATTAACACATACAACCCGTTTGACAAAATCGGATACAAAAGCGGGATCATGCGAAACTAAAATTATTGTCAGCTCTTTATTTAATTTTTTAAGAAGTTCAAAAAGATCTTTTTCAGAATCGGCATCGAGGTTAGCGGTCGGTTCATCGAGTAAAAGTATTTTGGGCCGACTGACTAATGCTCTGGCAATAAGCAGTCGTCTTTGTTGACCGCCGGAAAGCTGCGAAAACTGCTTTTGGCGATACTCAAGTAATCCAACCTGCTGAAGAACTTCATTGGCAATCTCTTTGTCGGCTGAGCGAAACGGCCCTACGCTGCGACCATTTCCCAATCGTCCCATCAGAACGACATCAAGAACACTAACCGGAAACTGACTGTCCAACAAAATATGCTGTGACATATAGCCGATATAACGACGAGCCTTTTGCGGCGAATCACCAAAAATTTTGATACTGCCGGTTTTCGGTTTCAAAAGACCAAGCATTAGTTTTAGAAGCGTTGTTTTACCGCCACCATTAGGTCCAACAATCCAGACAAAATCGTTTTCATTGATAGTTAAATTAACATTTTCCAGAACTGTTTCGCCGTTATAAGAAAAAGAGAGATTGTTCGCTGATATGATATGGCTGTTATTCATTATTCTTACTTTTTTAATCTTACTCGATAGAGCATTGATTTTTTATTTTCTTTTGAATACGGCTTTATAAGATAAAAATCCCTACCATCGCTTGATTCTACTGTCTTCAAATGGCCATCAAGAGCAATCGGTTTTAAGGTGTCTGAATTTTCTCCTTTAAATTGAAACAAACAGCATCTATATTCACCAGGATCAATCCCCCAATAATAGTAATTTATTATACAAAAATCACCAGATAGATATGGACCGCCATGCGAAATTGATATTGAACCTGATGGTTTCATTGCAATATTATCAATAGTTTTCTGGTATATGCTATCTGCAAATTTATATACCGAAAAATGCAGACCCCTTGCATCATAGCAAACAAGATATTGACCTTTCTTAGATAAGATAAGATTTTGTTTTGAATAATCCCATTCCATATAATTCACTAAACCAGTTTTTAAATCACATATCGCAATTTTGTCTTTACCAGAGAAAGCATATACGGTTCCGTCCGGGCTTAAGGCTGTGTTCATTCCATATGGACCGGGGGGCTGAATATCTTGAATGATATATTCTTTTTCGACCATTAATTTAGGTACAGAAAGGAGCTTTAGCTTATCACCGTCCTGAAAAAGCAAAATTGAATCATTAATTGGTTTCAATCGCCAATAGGAACCATCTGTTTTAAGTATTGTGATAAGGTTTCCAATACTATCATAGACCATTGGTTGGGTTCCACCATCAAACAAATTATTAACGCTGTGAAAATATTTAAATCCGGGTGATGGAATTTGAGGACTAAAATCATCTACAGGCGAGTACAGCATTGTGCCTGAATAATCAAGAATATAGCTTTGAAACTCGTCATCACCAAGCCAATATTTTGCAGTAATGCCAATAAATCTATCATCTGAACTCATTGATGCCCGATAGAAAGCATGGCTTGTCTTTGATTCAATAGCAAAAACCTCTTTGCCGGTGCTATCAAACAGATGAAATTTGTTTGTTCGGGTACTATCATTGAACTTTGATAGAATTCCTATATTTCCATTGGCCATATATAGTCCTGGATGATTCCCAACTTCGGGGAAATCACTCAAAACAGTTTCTGATATAATATCAAAATGCTCAAATGATGTTGAAAACGCTGGCAAAAATCCTAGCATAGAAATAATTACAACCAAAATAAAAACTCTTTTTTTCATATCCCCTCCAAAATTCCAATATTTAGTCTCATTCATTTCAATCTGAACCAGAAAAGGCCAAAACCATCTGTTTTGTGATCTCTTTTAGATTATTCAGATAATCTTTTGATAACGGATCAATCGGGATAACGGCAGCTCCGACCGATTCGGCGATAGCTCGGGCAGACTTATCAGAAAACTGCGGTTGAGTGAAAATTATTTCAATTTTATCTTTTTTTGCTTTCTTAATAATATCGGCCAACTGCTTTGCTGATGGCTCTTTTCCATCAATTTCTATAGCGATCTGTTTTAAACCATAGACTCTGGCGAAATATCCATAAGCGGGATGAAACGTATAAAACGACCTGCCGGCATACGGTTTTAGTTCATGCTTTATATAAGAATCTAATTTATCTAAATCTTCCAAAAGTAAATTCAGATTATCTTGATACCCTAAGCTATCGGTCGGATAGATTCTCATTAGTTCGTCATAAATATTTTGGGCCATAATTTTGGCCAGTGTTGGATCGAGCCAACTGTGCGGATCGAGATTATTTGTTTCTACTGTTTCATCTTCTTCAATATTTTCATGATGGTGATGTTCTATTTTATGAAGCTCTATCCCTTTTTGAGTGTCTATAATATTCAAATTTTTAAAATTATCCTTCAGTTTCTTATTCAGATGTTTTTCAAAAGGGACACCGGCAGTAAAGAAAATTTTTGCCTTTGAAAATTCTGCCAGTTGTTTAGGTGTTATTTCTAATGTCGCCGGGGATTGCCCGGGACCAATTATGGTGAGTATTTCAAAATTGTTTTCGCCTATTCGCTCAACAAAATATGCCAATGGTGGAACCGAGACATATATTTGCGGTTTTTGTGGCTGCCCTTTTACTGATGAATCTGCAATGCTTTTAGAACCGATTAGAATTAAACAAAACAAGACTGTTTGCATTACAAATTTTATTATCATAACTTCTTCTTGTTACTACATACGAGATGAAATTCACGGCAGTCGGAACATTCGTT
>JAUVBC010000183.1 GCA_030591405.1 Candidatus Zixiibacteriota bacterium | reverse complement strand
AATAATATGTACCACATGTTTTAATAGAAGCATCATAACTGATACCGGTTGTGCCCCATCCGTTATTATCGGACACCAGAATACCTGCTACCGCAGTACCATGATCGTCGGTTTCGCCGGAAGGTAATGAAATACTGTTGGGATTTATCTGTGAGCCAACCAGCTTAGTTAGATCCTGATGATTATAGTTCCAACCATATTCCAGATCACAAATTGTTACTCCTGTGCCGGTACCGCCGGTCTGCGTCCAGGCATACTCGGCGTCAATGCCGGTTGGCGTGCTACTGGCCGGATCTTCATAATTTTGTTGCGGCTGATAATTGGTAGGCAATGGCGATAACATCGGTTTGGGAACCGGACGGGCCAGAATGATACCGGGCAAAGCTTCTAACTCTGCAGCAACCGCCCAAACGTCCTGATCCGCCGAAATTTTTAACCGATAGATATTATTTAGGTTGTACAACTGTTTACCGGTGTTGGCCTCACCTTTGGCCTGCAACTGGTCAAGTCTAGCCTCCGGGACCTCGCATATCCGGAACCATTCAGCCTCAGTTGATTGAGACAGAATCTCATTGACCCCGGCCAGAGCGTCAGTCATTTCGTCAACCAGAGCACCGCGCCGCATCCGAACTTTCGCGTCCCAGTCAAACATCACTTCAATTAAATTGATCTCACAATCATATGGACCGGATCTGTTAATATTTTCAAAACTGTTGTTGACTGCCTCAGTCGGTTCGGCGTTCAAATTTCCAAACAAGAAAAACGAAACCAAAAACAGCATACCGACAGTAATGAGTAATTTTCGGAAAATCATAGTACCTCCAAAAGAAAATAATATTTTCAAATTATATCATTCTTCGCCAAAATAAGCAAAACAACAAGATCAGTAAAAAACTGACTAACAAAAGGTTGTCAAGAAGTGAGTAATGTGCCAAAAGTTATAATATTTACATCAATATACAAAAAAATTGGAATCGGTCAAGTAGTATTAATATGTTAATCCTGGATATATTTTTGCCGGCGGCAAACTTACAATAAAAATACCTTAGCAATTTATCTGTCAGTCAGAACCTTAAAATCATATCCAGACGGGTTTTGGAAAAGCCGCAATTCAAATTCCGGGGCAACAGCCAAAAGATGATCAAAAATATCGGCCTGAATTGCCTCATAGTTCACCCAGTCCTGATCATTGCTGAAAACATAGATTTCAATCGGTAACCCGGTCTCGGTCGGCTTTAATTGACGAATAAGAAAAGTCATCTCCTTGTGAATTTTCGGATGATTCTTAAGATATGCTTGTATGTATGCTCTAAAGGTGCCGACATTGGTCATATGCCGGCCATTGGCAAGTGTTGAACCATCAATATTGTACTCTTTATTATATTCAGCCAGTTCATCCTTTTTCTTTTCAATATAATCGGTTATGTACTGAATATTTTTGAACCGCTCAATTATCTCTTCAGTGCAAAATTTAATCGAATTCATATCGATATTAAGCGACCGTTTGATTCTACGGCCGCCCGATTCGGACATACCACGCCAGTTTTTAAATGAGTTGGATATCAAAGCATAAGCAGGGATAGTACTGATTGTCTTATCCCAGTTCTGCACCATTACGGTATTGAGAGTTATATCAACAACATCACCATCGGCGCCAAAATTTGGCATTTCAATCCAATCGCCAATTCGAACCATGTCGTTTATTGATAATTGGACTCCTGCCACCAATCCAAGAATTGAATCTTTAAAAATCAGCATCAAAACAGCGGTCATAGCACCCAGCCCGCTTAGCAGTATTAACGGCGAACGATTCATAAGAGTGGAAATAACAAAAATAATCACAAAGATGTAGGTTACAATTTTGATAACCTGGATATACCCTTTGATCGGTTTCTGTTTTGAAATTTCATAGGTACGGTAAATATCAACAACAGCATTGAGAAATGAATCATAAACCAAAACGCCAACCAGAATAATATAAACAATAACCAGTCTTTCAATTGTCTCCTGACCGGCCGGAAAAATATCGGCCATATAATAAATAACAAGTGCCGGGGCGATATGCGAAAGCCGGTCAAATACTTTTCGCTCAGCGAAAACATCATCCCATTTGGTTTGACTTTTCCTTACAAACATATGCACAACTGACAACAAAATTCTTTTGGCAATAAAATTAGCCAAAAAAGCAATAAGTAGGACAGCAACGGCAAGTAATAAAATACTTAAGTAATATGCACCGCTTTCCCCTATACCCTGCGTCAGAAACCAGTTTTCAATTATTTTATAAATAGATAAACCCATATTCATTTTTTATTCTCCCTAAACAACTTAAATGTTATCAAAGAATAATTTCGTCAATTGAGCTTTATAATACAAGAAAGATTATTTGATAGTTTTAAATTTTGGAATGAGGAATTTAAACTTAGAATATCACTTAACACAGCAGTATTTTACATTTATTTTCACAAAAAAGTCTTGACAAATTTAGCAGAATTCAATAACTTTCAGCTAATTAATAGGCGAGTATAAAATATTATAATTACTTCTTTAGTATTGTCATCGGTAAGTAGGAACATTCTGTCAGAAAACTGCGAATTTGTAAAATAATTGTTAACGATTAAAAAATATTAATTTGTTTGAGAATTAAAGAAATTAATTGTTACAATTCATTTTAATAAAGGCGGTAATAGTATGTTACAGCAATTGATGAGATGGAGTATAAAAACAAATATTATACTCCTAACGGCAGCGTTTTTCGCGATAATGATCCACGGAACATCATATTCTCAGATTTTCGCAGACACAGCCAACTATCAAATTGATATTGGCGATGTCTTCGCCGAACCCGGTCAAATCATTGAAATTCCTATTCAAGTAAAAAATATCGACCCACTTGGAGGTTTTCTTATAAGATTTACATATGACAGCACAATTATGAGACCCTATCATTCAGAAGTCCAGCCCGATATCAAAGTTTTGGATTATATTCGAAATTCATTGAATTTTGATTCCCAAGACGTACTTTATGACAGTCTTATTTTAACAGACCGTGGTCTTGTCACCCTCTATATTGATTCATCCGGGCTGTATTGTTCTCCCTATTATGATGTAGAAACCAATTCAAATGTTATTGCGTTTCATAACCCCAATGATGACAGTTTACATGTCGGAGCGGTTTTTTTGAGTTTCATACCATCCATGCCACCTTTTGACCAGTGCCGGCTTGATTATTACACCCGGCCGATATTACCTCCCAAGGAGGATACAGTTGGTGTCTTTGCAAATGTTCTTTTCCAGGTAAAGTGGGATGTAATTCCCGGGACAATAGGTAATGTGACTGTCGGTAATTATAGGCCATCAAACCCGGAAGATCCGGCTCCGGATTTTAGGGATAATCAATTTACTGATACCCTTGGGATGGACCTATATTTTCTTCCTGTAGAAGGAATGGGAACTGGCAGGGTTTATATTGAGGAGTTTGTTTCATATTGCGGTAATATTGACGGGCGGGCGGGGATTAATATTCTTGATGTCGTCTTTCTGATAAATTATATCTATAAGGAAGGTCCGGCACCTGATTCACTAATATTAGCCGATGTCGACGGTATTTCTCCGATAAATGGTTTGGATGTTGTGCATTTGATAAATTATATATATAGAAACGGACCAGACCCGGGTTGTCCATAGATTTGTAATATTAAGAATACTGATTTATTTTCCGGTATTCCATTTATTGAGAAGTTCCGCTTCGCGCTCAGATGTGAGTCCGGCTTTCCACTGATAATCTTTTGGACGATTCTGGCAATAGTTGAGCGTATCTTTGATTGTATTTTCAAGCGGTCGGAATTTTAATCCGTTGGCAAAGGCCTTGGAACAACTGGTTAGCATCATCCCCGCATATTTCTTATCAATTATCCAGACTGGAAGATCGGTCCAGTTTTCAACTTTGTTTTCTTTGAGAAATTGTTGATTCACCCAGATAAATTCGGCATTGCTACTGAATATCTTTCTGCATTTATTCAGTAAATCTGACATAGTCAGTTTATAATCGGGGCCGATACCGTTGAATGTACCTATTAATTTATTTTCGATCATCCTGATTATCCAATCACTCAGATCGCGGACATCGATATACTGCACATTGTAATCTTTTGGCTCTGGTACTAATACTTTGCCGCCTTTGTTTATCCGATGTACCCAATAACTGAATCTATCACTTAAATCATGTGGTCCAACAATAAGCCCGGGACGAACCACCAATGTTTTGTCAGGGAATTGTTTTTCCACTGCCTGCTCGCAAAGCGCCTTTAATGGCCCATAGCTGTCCTCAGTTATCTCCTCAATTGTTGCATCATCGATTGTACCAACCGGTGAATTTTCATCGACACCCGGTTTTGACAAATCACCATAGACTGATATCGATGAGATAAATGTATAATGCTTAACTTTATCAGATAAAAACTCGGCCGAGGCCGAAACGATTCGCGGGTAATATCCGCAGGTATCTATTACAGCATCCCAGGTTCGATTTCCAAGTTTATCTAATTCACCATCACGGTCGCCGTGGATTTGTTTTATGTCTGGGTATATGTATGGGTTGCTTTGCCCGCGATTAAACAGAGTTACATCATGGTTCTGATTTAAAGCAGATTCAACCAGATACCGCCCCAGAAACCGTGTCCCGCCGATAATAAGTATTTTCATTTCGTCATTTTGGTTAGCTATTCTTCCGAAGTTTCCAGAAGAATAAAAGCATCAGGCAAATACTCTATCAGATCACCGGCAAGAAGTGATCTTTCGCCATAATCATCTGCGGCCAGATCACCGCAAAGGCCATGAATATAAACACCAACAATTGCACTATCGAGCGGGCTAAGTCCCTGTGCCAAAAATGAACCGATAATACCAGAGAGAACATCACCGGTGCCGCCGGTTGCCATGCCGTTGTTGCCGGTTGGATTGAGAAACAGTTGGCCATCGGTGTCGACAATAATCGTCGGCGAACCTTTTAAAACAATTACTGAATTAAATTTTCTGGCATACTCACGAACCAGATTGTACTTATCGATCAAATCATCCGGTATCTCTTCATCTATCAGTCGTCTGAATTCGCCCGGATGAGGAGTTAAAACCAACTTGGAATGTTTACCCAACAACGCTTCACGATTTTTGGCAAAAGCGTTAAGTCCATCGGCATCGATTATAGTTGGTTTATCAATTTCTGGAACCAGCTTCTGAATCAACTCTCTGGTTTCGTGATGCGTACCTATCCCCGGACCGATTACAATGGCATCGTTTTCAGCCGTTTTTTTTCTGATTCCGCCAAAACCGCGTTTGGCCAGAAATCCTT
>JAUVBC010000037.1 GCA_030591405.1 Candidatus Zixiibacteriota bacterium | reverse complement strand
TGATTTATTAAACAAATCAATAAAATCATTAACTGCTATTTCAAGCGGTTCCGGGCCAAGATTAAACAGACCTTTTTGAAGCATCACAGTATCGGTAGGAACAAGACGTACTCTTCCAAAACGGCGGTAATCGTTGAAGCGAAGATTGTTTTTGTCATTTTTCAGATGAAACAGTAATAGGTCATGTTTTTCAATCTGATTCTTTTTGGGCAGATAGAAAAAATGGCCGGTCATTCTAAGATGCACCCAAAGAGTTTTGTTGCCGCCTAAATTTATCAAAATATTTTTACCGCGCCGACCAATAGAAATAATCTTTTTGCCCTGTATATCATCGAGCCAGCCGGGATAATTATCTTGATTGATTTTGGGAGAGAGACAGTTAACCGAATCGATTGTTTTGCCAAGGATTACTTTGCGCAGTCCCCTGACAACGGTTTCAACTTCAGGAAGTTCCGGCATAATAATTTATGGGTAAGTTTTTCCCGCAACAGTCGCCTGCAGGAGTTCTCCGCTTTCCAACGGTGATTCATATTTCACAATCCCGATATCCCGGGCAAACCAGAGAATTGTTTCACCATCGATAAAACTTGATTCGGCCTTATCAAGAAGACGGTATATCATTTTTAGTTTTATGCAATCCGGGAAATTTCCTGATGGTGTCCAAACCGTATCAATGGCCATTATTTCGTATTGTACCTGCGCCCGCAGGTGACTGTTGATTGAATCTGCCCTGATTTCAACCGTAGTTAACAGCAAAGTGTCACCTATCAGACTTGTCCGTGGGGAATACGGCAGAGGGGGATCAAAATTAATAATAGGAATTTTTGAGGAAACAGAAAATCGGCTCTTGAGCATAATACCATCATCGGTTTTAATGACATCTTCCCGTCTTATTACATTGCCGGTACTGTCAAGGAAAGTTCTGGTAAACAGATGCTCAATATCATTAGAGGTGACGACTTTGCGGACGGCGCCATTGTAAATATATTCATCGCCGACATTTAACGGAAAATATCGAGAAGCATCAATTCTGGAGGGTCGTTCTATTTTTTGAATACAGCCAATAAATAAAAACAAAGCTAATACTAAAAAAAGCGCTTTTTTGGTCATATTTATTCCGATTTATTTCCCACTTTGTTTGGCACGATAATCTTCGATAGCCGCAGCGAGGGCATCGGTGGCCAGATTTGAGCAGTGCATCTTTATCGGCGGTAAACCACCAAGAGCATCGGCAACATCGTTACGGGTCATCTTGATAGCTTCATCGATTGTCTTACCTTTGGCCATTTCCGTAGTAATAGAACTGGTGGCAATAGCCGCACCGCATCCAAAAGTTTGAAATTTTATATCAACGATAACATTGTTTTCAACTTTGATATATATTTTCATAATATCCCCGCAGGACGGATTGCCAACGGTGCCGACTCCATCGGCATCTTTGATCTCACCAACATTCTGGGGGGACTGGAAATGCTCTATAACTTTCTGACTATACATATATCCTCAAAAAATAATCTACTTAATTTACCCATTTAATATAATATGTCGCTCCAAATCATCAAGTGAAATTTTTCACATTTGCTATTTTAAGCGAAACACCTCTCTATTTCAATAATAAATACGGGTTTGAAGGCAATTTAATGGAACAGATTTTAAAATCGAAGATTTAAATCTATAACTAAGACAACGATAACAGGTTGATTGTCTTGAAAAAATTACTTTTCAATGATATTTAAGGAAAAATCTGACGTTGCCGCCGAATGAGTCAAACCGCCGATTGAGATCAAATCTACGCCGGTTTTGGCAATCGCGGCGACATTATCAAGATTTACATTGCCGGAGGCTTCCAGTAAAATATTTTTATTTAATTCCCGCGCCGTTTTTACCAATTCGGCAAGCCGTTCGATTGATTGATTGTCAAGCAAAAGTCTTTTGGCACCAGCTTTGATCGCTTCTTTTAGTTGTTCAACAGTTTCGATTTCAACTTCAATTTCGAGTTCATCAGAGGTCAGATAAAAGCGAGTCTGAAAATCATTACGGGCCGCATACTCTTTCACCTTTTTTATAGCATTGGTTATCGAACCAGCAGCGGTGATATGATTATCTTTTATCAGCACCATATCATATAGACCAAAACGGTGATTTTCGCCACCCCCGCAAGTGACCGCATACTTATCAAGAAATCTCATTCCCGGAATAGTTTTTCTGGTGTCGAGGATTTTGGCTTTGGTTCCTTTGACCTGTTCGACAAATTTAGCGGTGAGACTGGCGACACCTGACATATGTCCCAGAAAATTCAAGGCGGTTCTTTCTCCGGTCAGAATAGCTTGCGAGTTTCCATTAATTGACAAGATCTTGTCACCCGGCGAGAAGGTATCACCATCGTTTTTATTGGTTATTATTGTAACCTTTTTATCGAGTTTTTGAAAGACAGCCGCGGCAACCGGCAGGCCAGCCAGCACGCCCGATGATTTGGCAATAATTTCGGCCGCAACCATTTCTTTGGCGATACAAGCGAGCGTTGTAATATCCCCCGGTCCAATATCTTCCATCAGTGCCAGATCGATCTGACCCTGCACCATTTCATCTGTTATATCTTTAGACAAAACCGATTCCCTCTACTCGCTTTTGTTAATAATTATTTTACTGTCTTTGGGAATATCAAGAGTTCGAATCGGGAACGGAATGACAATTCCCTCCTCGTTGAATTTCTTATGGAGTCTTTTTATAAATTCGTGCCTGATCCGAAATTGCTTAGGGTAATCTTCGACTCTAAGATTAACATAAAAATCTATACTTGAATCGCCAAAAGAGGAGAAACGAACAAACGGTTTGTGGGTCGCAACGGCACCCCTGACATTTTTCATAACATCCTGGGCGACTTCTATTGATATTTTTTCAACATGTTCGAGATCGCTGTCATACGCTACTCCACAATCTACCCGGAACGCCAATTCTTGTTTGGGGAGATTGTAGTTGGTAGTGATCGAGGAGGCGACGGTTGAGTTGGGGATAATAATAATATTGTTTCGTCTTTGCCTTAAAGTTGTGTTGCGCCAGGTTATATCAATCACCTCTCCGGCTTGTCCGGAGTCGAGTTCGATCCAATCGCCAATTCTCACTTTGCGTGTTAATAACAAATGGAATCCGGAAAACAGGTTTGAAAGAGTATCCTGCAGAGCGAGCGCCACCGCCAAACCACCGACACCAAGAGCAGTTAGCATCGGAGTAATTGAGATATCGAGAGTTTGCAGGATTATCATAACGCCAATGAGGATAATTACAATTCTTGTGATTATCGAAAAGATTGAAGTTGATAAGACGCCCGATTTACCATCATCGGAATAAAGCCGCATAAATCCGCCCAGAACCGATGAGGCAACCATCGTGATCGAAAATATTACCAGCACCAAAAGGATTTTTCGAGCCAATGCATTATACTCCGGCTCAAGATTCAACATCGGTAAAACAGAATATAGCCCGATTATTACTGACCAGAGAATAATCTTACCTTTTAATCCTTCGAGAATAATATCATCCCCACGCCATTTCGTTTTTTGGGCAACCTTATGCAATCTATTTTTTGTAAAATGCTGAAGTATCAGACCAATAATAACTGATATCAACAAAGTTGACACCGGGACCAAATAATTTTTTAGCCAGGTTAAATCAAAAGACATCTTTTCTCCATATCAATCAGTATTCAAAAATTCCAAAATTACATTTTTTCAACACATCCTGCTATTAATTCCCGAAGTTTCGGTTCGGCCGCTTTGGCCGCACCGATAACATCATCGAGTGAACAGGGTTTGATAGCATCAGGCAGACCCATGTCGGTAATGATTGAAAAAGCCATCACCTTGGTCCCCTGATGCCGGGCTGCAAGAACCTCAGGAACGGTTGACATTCCTACTACATCGGCACCGATGATCCTCAGGAATCGATACTCGGCCGCCGTCTCCAAATTCGGCCCGGAAACTGCTACATAAACACCCTTTTTGACCGGCAGTTTCTGTTCGAGAGCTACTGACTCGGCCAGCTTCACCAGTTCTTTGTCGTAGCAGTTGTAAAGATCGGGAAAGCGGTCTCCGATGCTGTCATCATTGGGACCGATCAGCGGGTTTTGTCCCAGCAGATTGATATGATCGGTGATGATCATAATATTTTTTTTGTTGAACAACGGATTAAGACCACCGCAGGCATTTGACACTATCAAAGTTTCAATGCCGAGTGCTTGTAATACTCTGATCGGAAAGGTCACTTTTTGAAGAGTGTACCCTTCGTAAAAATGGAATCGACCCTGCATCGCCACCACCGGTTTTCCTCGCAGATTGCCAAAAATCAAGCGTCCGGCATGTGATTCAACTGTTGAGACCGGGAAATGCGGGATATCACTGTAATCAACGGTGCCGACAACGTCGATACCATCGGCGAGCGAACCTAATCCGGTTCCTAAAACAATGCCGACTTTGGGTTCAAAATCAACCTGACTTGTGATATATTTTTTTGATTCGGCTATTTTTTGTTTGAGATCGTTTGACATCTATTTTTCCTTTAATTATTTTTTAATCGTTCTGCCCATTGTTATCGTGATGTACATGCTCGGCAATACGATTCATATTTTGATTGTCGGGGTATTCAATTTTTACCGATGAATCAGACTCGGCCTGGCTGATTAGTTTCAGATAGCTTTCCAGTTCGCTTTTTAATCTGGCGTAAAAACTTTTACGGGTAAATTCGAGTTCATGAATCCTTGTTTCCAACTCGGCCAGTTTACGATGTTTATCCTCGATAATCTCATCCCGTTTATTTTTGGCATCGGCAATAATCAGCTCTGCCTCTTTTTTGGAATTGGCAAGCGTCTGTTCGGCCCCTTTTTGCGCTTCGATAACCGATGATTTCAGCGTTTCCTCAAGATTTTTCAGATCCTGATATTTTCCGCTTAATCCTTTGTTCTCCTCGGTTTGCTTAAGTAGTTCGACTTTGGCCTCTTCAAGGGCGGCGGCGGCCGCTTCCTTAAAAGCCTCCACCTCGGAGCGAGTGTATCCCCTCATCGATGAGGAGAACTCCTGATTTCTGATTTCGTTTGGCGTCAGTCCCATTTTTTTTCCTATCTATTACATTTTATTTTGTACGATACAATATAATCTAAAGCGGTGGACGGCTGCCAAAAATAGCAGTTCCGACCCGAACCATAGTTGACCCTTCCTCTATCGCCAATTCATAATCGGTGGACATCCCCATCGAAAGGATTGAAAAGCTATCGCCTACAATTTTTTGACCCTCATCAAATAGTTTACGAGTTAAAACGAATGCAGGACGAATAGAATTAAAATCATTGGTGTTAGGTCCGATTGTCATCAGTCCGCAAAGATTAATAAATTTAAAATTGTTTTTTTCATTTATTTTTTTTATGCTTTCCAAAACTTTGTCAGGGTTGAATCCATGCTTTGTATCTTCCCCTGATGAGTTAACCTCCAATAGGCAATTAACTTTTTTGTCCAGAGATTCGGCCCGGCGGCTGATCTCGCTTGCCAGTTTAAGCGAATCAAGCGAATGGATCAGGTCAAAAAGTGAAATCGCTTTTTTCACTTTATTCGTTTGCAGATGACCGATCAAATGCCAGCGAGCAATATTGCCAAGCTTTTCAATTTTGGGTCCCGCCTCCTGCAAACGGCTTTCGCCGACATCGGTTATTCCGTGCCGGACGGCAGTTTTAATAAACTCGGCAGGAAATCTTTTTGAGACCGCAATTAGTGTGATCTTTTCGCTTTTCCTTCCTGATTTTTCGGCGGCGATTTTTATTTTTTCTTTTATAATTTTTATGTTCGCTTCAATATTTATCATTATTTCCTCTAATACCATTTTTATTCCATCAAGCATTTCTCTCCATGATAATTATATGAATCTATACATGATAAATTCAATAAAAATCTTTTTAACTACAAATTTTGATAAGTCGTTTGACCTGTTTTTAATTGCTGTGTATACTGTTTTCTTATAAATTCCATTGATATGGAAAAAAAATTATTAAACTGGCTTGAGATCGATTCCGGGGCGATTAAAAAAAATATCGATACGATTCGCAAGCTGGCCGGAAAACGACAGATCGCGGTAGCCCTGAAAGCGAATGCTTATGGACATGGTCTGGCCGAAATTATTTCGCTTCTATTAAAAAACAAAAAAGCAAATATTCAATATATAGCTTTGCATTCTTTGGATGAGGCGATTTTAGCCCGGGATTTTGGCTGGGATCGTAACATTTTAATTGTTGGCTATATCGCACTAAATGATCTGTCGGCCGTTTTTGACTATAATCTGGAGCCGACCGTCTACAATATTCAGACTATTTCGCAGCTGGGAAAACTTGGCGAGAAATTGAAAAGGCCAATTTATATTCATCTCAAAATTGAAACCGGGACCAATCGCCAGGGAATTGAACCTGATAAAATTAATAAGGCGATAGAAGTAATTAAAAAATATTCCCGGCTGAAATTAAAAGCGATTTCGACTCATTTTGCCAATATTGAGGATACCACAGTTCATTCATTTGCTGAGAGTCAGTTAAAAAAGTTTAATGAGGTGGTGTCAAATATAAAGAAAACCGGTCTGAAACCGGAACTTTTGCATACTGCCAGCTCGGCTGCTTTGCTTTTATTTGAAAAAACCAAATTTGATCTGGTTCGGCCAGGGATCGCTTTTTATGGATTATGGCCGTCGAAGGAGACCTATCTTTCATATCGTCTGCAGGGAAAATCTAATAAGATACTAAAACCTGCCTTGAGTTGGTTTACCCGGGTTATTCAGATCAAGGATATTTTGCCGGATTCTTTTGTCGGGTATGGCTGCAGTTATCGGACTACTTCCAAAACAAAATTGGCCGTTTTGCCGGTCGGATATTACGATGGATATGACCGTTCGCTTTCCAATCTGGCCCATGTGTTAATAAAAGGGAAGCGGGCACCGGTTCGCGGACGAATCTGTATGAATCTAATGATGGTCGATATTTCTGATATCCCAGGGGTTAAACTTGAAGAACCGGTTACACTTATCGGTAGAAACGACAAAGAATCAATCTCTGCCGAATTGCTGGCTGGACTGGCCAATACGGTCAACTATGAGATAGTAAGCCGGATTAATGAAAAGATTCCAAGAATTATTGTCTAAAAAAAATATAAAGATTACAATTTATTATTAATAATCTGCGTATTATATCGATATTTGTAGGGTAAATAAAGGTGTCAGTTTTGTGATTATTTTCACTTGACAGTTTTGTCTGCAGTTAGTAACTTGTGAATGAATTCACATAGTCCGGCAAAACGGATAATATTGTTTGGGGAATATTTTGGCAGCAGACGACGGTAAAAGGAAAATTTCGGAATCGACTATTCAGAGACTCTCTATATACTATCGAGTTCTCTCAATTCTGAAAAAAGAGGATATCAAAACAATTTCCTCAAAAGAATTAGCCAAACAGGAGAAATTAACTCCTGCTCAGGTCAGGAAAGACCTTTCATTTTTTGGATCATTTGGAACCCGGGGATTAGGTTATCCAGTCACGGAGCTGAAAAATAGAATTGCCAATATTCTCGGTCTGGATCGTGAATGGAAAGTTGCAATGGTCGGAGTCGGCAATATCGGATCGGCTTTGGTCGGCTATAAAGAATTTCAGCGGCATGGATTTACTATCAGTATGATTTTCGACAACGATCAGAGAAAAATTGGTTCGAATCATAAAGGGATATTGGTTTCAGATATTGCCAATCTGAAAGAGGGTTTGAGAGAGAATAAAATTGATATTGTGATTATCGCTGTTCCGGCAACGGTGGCGCAATATATTGTTGATGATATTGTTGAAGCAGGGGTCAGCGGGATACTTAATTTTGCTCCGATCAATCTGAAAGTTCCTGATCATGTTATTCTTAGAAATGAGAATATGTCAATGGAATTGGAACATATTTCATTTTCGCTCGTTAATAGAGAAAGCATAACAGCAACCAAGGAGTAGGTAATTAGATAGTTTTTTAATAAAGCAGTTTCAAGGGATTGAAACTGTATTACTTCTTTAAGTGTCATCTTGAATTAGACGCCCGTTGTGGTTGCGGGCGTCTTTTTTATTGGGTAGATTAATGATATTATATCTCGATTTTCTCTAAAATAATTGATTCAATTTTTAAACATTAATAAGGATTAATTCGTTATTAAAGATGGACGGTAAGAATAATAAAAGCCGGTTAAACCGGCACCAGAGAGCCGCCATGAATTTTCACGGCGGCTTTTTTATTTAAGATATTTGTTCGGAGTGAATTATTATGCAAATCAGTGATAGTCAGATTTCATACTTGCTCTTTAACGAGACATTTATTACCTTATAAGTGATTATGAATCAATAGATTAAAATTACTGCAATAAACTGCCCGGTGGCACGGAACTCGCTTGTATATATTGAACTAATATATAGGATAAAATATGAGAAAATTATTAATAATAAAAGCTCTGGCGATTTTAATTATTTTGTTATCGGTTTCCGGTTATGCCGGGTCGTTATCTCAAGGATTGGCCGAAAAAATAAAAAACAGAAATCGATCCGATAAAATAGATGTACTCATTCTGGTCAAAAATTCTCAAGGACCATTTGAACTTCGAAAAGAGCTGGCGCAAAAGTACAAAAGTATTGCTGAGTCTCATCGAGTCGGAATCGGCAGACTGAGGACCGAATCGGCACGATCTCAAAAAGGCCTATTCGAAATTCTCAAAAATCATGAATCGGCAGGTTTATCGTCAAACACCAAAGGGCATTGGTTGATCAATGGAATTACCACACAAATCGCTGTTTCTGCATTGGAATCGTTGGCGGGACATCCTGATGTAATATCAATCCAGTCGATACCAAAAATTGAATTTATAGGACCAGAGAAATCAAAAGAAACAAGCTCTTCACTTTCTACTAATCTGGCAACCTCGGTTCTGTCAAATCTGGAAGCAATCGGGGCACCACAAGCCTGGGAGCAGGAACTGACAGGCGAAGGAAGCATTATCTGTTCATTTGACACCGGTGTTGATGGTCTTCACCCGGCTCTTTTTGATAGCTGGAAAGGGCACGATGGTGATTCATCGGCCGCCTGGTATGATCCTCTTGGTAAGCAACCGTTCCCGCATACTTTACCTGAGGCAGTGTTCCCTCATATTACACCGACATTGCCCGCATTTCTTCAGAAACATGGTACACATACTATGGGTATAATGGTCGGGCATGATGATATTACCGGCGATACAATCGGTGTGGCGCCGGATGCCCAATGGATTTCAGCAGCAGTGATAGATTTGCCGTACACCTCAATAATTGATGCGTTTGAGTGGGCCGCCGATCCTGATGGTGATCCTAATACCTTTGATGATGTCCCTGATGTTATCAATCACAGCTGGGGAACAATGAATGACATCGTTGGATGTGATGATTTTCTTTGGGAACTGATTGATAATACTGAAGCTCTTGGGATTGTTAATATTTTTGCCGCCGGTAATTATACTGAGTGGCCGCATGATCAGACAATAGCCAATCCGGCTAATCGGGCCAACGATTCGCTCAATTGTTTTGCAGTTGGCAACTTTAATCATATTACTACTTCAGATAATAAAATTGTGTCGACTTCAGCACGGGGACCTTCAGACTGCGATGGAGTTTCAATAAAACCAAATGTGGTGGCACCGGGACTTGCTATTTATTCATCGATCCCTAATGGAGATTATGAATATTTTACCGGGACATCAATGGCGGCGCCGCATGTTTCTGGCGCGGTTGCAATATTGCGGCAATATGCACCCAACTCTTCTCCTGCTGAAATCAAGGAAGCATTATTGGCTTCATGCACACCGTACCCCGATGCCGGCTCCTCGCCAAATAACAATTATGGCTGGGGTTTGATTAATATTCCGGCGGCAATTGATTATCTGACCCCTGCTTTTGATTCAGATCTTAGAATCAGCTATTTTGATGGATCATTGGCCAACCCGGGCAAAACGACAATTGGCGATCTTGCTGTTACGAATTTGGGCCAGATAGTTAACAACGTATCAGGCAATGTGACAAGTTGGGATCAGGGGCTTTCAGTTTTAACACCAACCATTAATTTTGGAAATATCGACAGCGGCCAGATTGTTATCGGAGATATTCAGTTTCAGGTTGCGGTTGATGATACGGTCAGTACGGGACAAATTCTGACAATAAATATGACATTAGGTGGTGATGGCGGCTATTCAAAAAATGTAAAGGTTTCTATCAGAGTGGGCGAAAAACACCAATTGGGACAACCGCAGTTTTTTACACATGAAACCGGGGCCATATCATTTACAATTACTAATTTTGGTCAGTACGGTTTTGGGCCAAATAGTTTTATTCCGTTGGATGAGGCTGGATTTTCTTTCAATGGCGGCAGCAATCAACTTTTTGAAGCGGCCTTTTTAATTGGGATTGATGCCGATCACATCTCCGATGGGGCGAGGAATTTTGCTGAAGATGCTGACAATGATTTTGCCATAAAAGAAGGCGGGGAATTAATTGTATCGGAACCGGGGCAGAAAGCAGATCAGGAAACAGTTTCGATATTTAATGACAACTTTGCAGAAAATTCACTGGGCCTTGAGATTCGGCAACAAACATATAGCTGGAACAGCGTCCCTGATAACGATTTTGTCATTTTGGAATATTCAATAAAAAATAATGGCGACGCTGCAATCAATAATCTTTATGCCGGGCTGTTCTTTGACTGGGATGTCGTCACCTGGCAAAATGCCGGCGGGTATGCACCTGATGAAAATCTGGGGTATATATATCTGCTAAACAGTTCTGAGGTAGATAGTGATTATCGTGGTTTAACAGTTTTAAATTCTGAAGGGGTCGCCTCATATCGCCTGAAAGTGCATGATCTTTCCGAACATTATATTTGGTCAGAAATGGACAAATTTGCGGCCATGTCAGAAGGTTTGGTTGATATTACCAATACTTCCAGGGTCGATCTATCGCAAATTTTATCGACCGGCCCGTTTAATCTTGGTCCCGGGCAATCAGATACCGCTGTTTTTGCGGTTGTGGCATCGAACAACTTTGACAGCCTGAAACTGGCGGCAATCAGTGCAGCTAATAAGTATAATATTACAACTGATATTTCATTTTCAGAAAACGATCAAATCCCGGACAATTTTAGTTTGAACCAGAATTTTCCTAATCCGTTTAATCCGTCAACCAC
>JAUVBC010000118.1 GCA_030591405.1 Candidatus Zixiibacteriota bacterium | reverse complement strand
GGTGAAGTAATTAACGGATGACCATTCGTGCGGGAGATCATAATAACTGAGTCTCTTATAATAATCATCCGGCGTCATAAGAGCCTTTATATCTTTATCAAACTTCTTTTCCAGTTTCGGGTCGGTATCTTTATCTTTGGTATAAACCCAATATCGTTCAAGATTGGGAGTAAGCTGGGTGACAGATTTGAATTCGAAATAGATATCTTTGCGTTTCGGGTCGTCAGGAACTTTGGCAGTATAGATTCCATTATGAAATTTGGTGATGGTTTTAATCGCTTCCTTTACTGTCTTACCGCCCTTCTTAGGATAATGAACGGCCTGAAGAGTCAATCCTTCAGGAAGCCGCCTGGACCAGGGAATATCGTTTTTTTTATGGAGTTGATTGAAGTAATTGAATTTCATATGATAAGCAATCATATTCAATTCAGTTAGCGGATCAAGATAATTTGCAATAAAGTGCTTATCATGATAAAACGGACATTGTGTTGCCAAATGCAATTTGTCTGTCGCCGGGAAACAGACAATTTTTGGGGTCCCTTTTTTACGTGCCGGAACATCATCAAGATAGAAAAAGAGGGCTTCAACCCGACGGTATTTCTCTTTCTGGTATTTACTGTCATCAGGGGTGGGCATAGGAAACGAAGCCCCGCAACCTAAAAATTCCTTACCGGCCTGAGCAAATTTCAGTTTATTGGTACGAAAAGCTGTAAGTGCAGTGGCATCAATTTTTAGATATTTGCGAATCTGCTCATCATACAGATCAAAAACAGCCTTCCAGATAACTTCCGGCCATTGTTTTTTGGCATGCTCGGCAACCTTTTTGGCCAGGTCGACATCATCTATAGCCAAATTATATTTGGCCTTGAGACCTTTAAAAAAGCCTTTAACTGCATCGCGTGTTTTATTCTCAGCATCCCACTTATTGTCTATTTTTGCAGGGTTACAACTGGTGACACCCTTAAAAGAATCTCCGCCAAGAAAATTAAAATAGGTCATTAGCCACTTGCAATCACGAATACACTGATTTTCAAAAGCCAGTTTTGCCCAACGGTCTTTTTTCCCGGTCAACAAACAATAGATAGCCTCAGCTCGATTTTTGCCCAATGTAAAATTGGCAGCGTGGTCACCACCGGTATCTGTATGGCCAGTCAGTATCAATCGTTTTCGGGAATCAAGACTAAATTGTTTAAAAATTGCAGCCAATCCGGCAAAACCTTCGCTGGCAGCAAGTTTCATCATGCTTTTATGATCCGAGGTCGCGACATCCTTATCACACCCCTTGCCGGGCATCAGGATAACAGACTTTTCATTATAAAGCTCTTTACCGAACTCCAATATATCAACCGCTTTACCCTTCAGGGATGAAACGACTTTTGTATTTGTTTTTGGGGCCATAGTTTTTAATTACTTATAATTATATTACTACTTACGATCCCTTAAATCATATTTATATTCAATTTTTCCTGGCGGGAGATCATCCTCTTTGGCATATCCTTCTTTATTCAGATATCCTTCCTTGACGCCGCCATTTGGGAGATAAACTGTATATTTTACATTTCCGACCGGTTTGCCATCGTCATCTTTTAGCTCTAACTCAACATAATCTTTAAAAATCAAAAGAGCCGATTTGGTTTTCAGGCCGTCTACCGCAACAGTAAAATAAAACGACGGGGATGAATATCCGCTGCTTCTGACCTTGGCGTCCTGATCGTCGGCCAGTTGGTCATCAATTTTTAATTCCCACTCCTGCTCAACTTTACCGCTACTGATTTTACAATCAAAAGATTTAAAAAGTTTGTCAGCACAGTTGGAATCTTTAATAAAAACCTGCAACTCTGCTTTTTCTCCATCTTCGACACCAACTGTATCAACCAAAAGTTTTACTTTATCCCCAACATAGGCAGTGGTGCCGGACCATTCCGCTTTGGTGATAGCTTTTAAAGCGATCTCATAATCGCCTTCTTTTATTCCAGATTTTTGAATCGAACCGGTAAGAACCCCATTCTCTTTCTGATTGCTGGCCGATCTGATTGTATATTGTACACCGGTTATTTTTTTACCACCCTTATCAACAAAGGAAACATCAAGAAAGTGCCCCTTATCTACTTCAACCGCTGCAGCCGTAGCTTGAATGGAACTTCCGCCGCTGCCGCTGCCACCGCCGCCACCACTGGTATCTCCGATCATGACATCAAAACTTCCCAATATAATTTTTGCCTTGTTGTCAGGCGGTTTTTGAAACGAGACACCGGGAGGAGTTGCAATATGCGACGGTGTATTGGTGGCAGTGCTGTCAACTGTGGCTGCAGGTTGACCCATAATATTTACCGATGTGCTCAGTCCGCCATCAATCATTCCAACATATGGATGAGGCAACGGGGTTGGTATCGGAGAGGGACTGGGCGGAGCCGGAACCAAAACTATATGAATATCGACACCGACAATCTGGTCACCCTTTTTTGCGGCCGGTTTTTTATTCACAAGAACCGTTCCGACAGCAATAACCTGTCCGACCGGCAGATTTGCCGGATCATTACAGGTTTCCGCCATTGAACCTAGAGTAGCTGCACCTTTACCCATAAACACCTTCGTTTTTTAACAGAACTATAATCTTAATAAATACCATAATTTTAATACGGGGGCAACAAATAGTTTATAGAAATTGGAACATATTTATTTATTTATTCACCAAATAAATTAAGACCAACTATAATTTTTTGCAATATTTCGGGATATTATCAGAATTTTTTAAAAAAAGTTCTTGCCATTGATAGTAAAGGAAGTATAAATTCGTTGAGTTATAATAATTTATAACTTTAATGGGTTATAATATATTTCTGGTTATCCAAATTTGTCGTTTTAATACGTATTTTTGGAACGACAAATTTTGACGCTAAACTTACGGGGAGCCGACAATGTCGGATGAAAATAAAACGACTGGATGGGACGATAGTTCTGACGACCGACCTTTAGATCCGCTTGGCGTAATCGGGTGGGTAATTGGCAGTAAATATAAGGTCCATTCATATTTAGGCGGCGGCGGATTCGGAGAAGTTTACGATGGTCATAACCTTAATCTTGTTGAACAAAAGCTGGTTATAAAATTTTTTAAAAAAGTTCAGGAGCGCGACAAGTTTGACAAAGAGGCCAAGATTCTCTGTCTTCTTGATCATCCCAATATCTGCCGCGTAATTGACTACCTCCCCGAAGAAGGCGCTCTGGTGGTTGCCTTTATTAGCGGGAAGGACGGCAAGGCGATTCTTAGAGATTCAGGACCGCTGGGAAGCGATATGCTTTTGAAAGTTGGCATGACCATGACCAGTGCCCTCGCTTATGCTCATGGCAAAAAAATTGCTCATCGTGATATCAAACCTGATAATATAATTATTGACAAGAACGATCATGTCTATCTGATTGATTTTGGTATTGCCAAAGTAATGCGCGAAGATGCCACAAAAACTGCCTATCAGGCCTTAACGCCGATGTTTGCCGCTCCTGAACGTCAGAGTGGCGACGCCAACTATAATCCGTTCTTAAGCGATATTTATGAAACCGGCGTAACACTTTTTAACTTTGCCACCAACGAAATGCCGTATAGGAATCCTGCCAACCCTGACATCTCCGAATGGGGTGGTCCAAAAGCCAAAAATCTGTCCCCACAGATGAAATATGTATTAAAAAAAGCTACTCACCCGGATCCCAGTAAACGGTATAAATCGATTGCCGAAATGGGCAAGGACCTCAAAGAGGTCAAACAGGTTTATGGTGGCAAATCAAATAAATCTCTTTGGATAGCGACAGCAGCTATCATTCTTTTGGCCGGGGGCGCATTTATAACTCGCAATAGTTGGATGCCGGCAGCACAATCGGCTATTGATTCAACCGAGGTCAAGGAGATAATTTCTGATATAAAAGATGTTATCCCGACCGGTGAAACGGCGCAAGACAGTACTAATTCTGCGGAGATAGTTGTCGCTGTGGTTGATTCTTCATCGTCCGAAACCGCACCAGAGCCGATTGAAGAACAAAATATAAAAGACGACAAACCTGATGTGAAACAGGAACAAGCTATCATTGCTGACACCCCAAAAGTTGTTGCCACAACCGAAGAGTCAAAACCGGAGCCTCCGAAACCTCCACCACTTCCAAATTTGGTGATAAGTGTTGTCCCCGATTACAATGTTAAAATTCTGGTTGATGGCGTAGAAAAAAGTCCCAATAAAAAATTTGATATCAACAAGGGAACTCATGACATCACCATAGTTCATCCAGATTTTCCGATATTGGCCGATCAGGTTGAAACCAATGTTGACCGCTCTCTCCGTTATAATTTGCAGGATGAATTTTATCTGCGGGATATTATTAAATTTACAATCGGCGCTATTCCGTCTGAACTTGGTGACGCATTTTTGGAAGTTCTTTTTAATGGATATGGCAATAAATATTCAGGCGAAAATATCCCGGTTTTTGATTTGCAGAAACTTTCTGGTAAATGGCAGATCAGATTTAATATTTTGAATGCGCAGGGCCGGAGTTATCCCGGCGCTGTTGTGGATTCGGCGGTAACGTTCCCATTTGGCGGCGGACCACATGAAAATATCAATAAGGGACGTTCAACAATAGATTTTGGAGCCTCAAAATGGCAAAATGTTGAACCTGTTACAATATTAGTGTATTGGTCAAAGAAATAAATATAAATAAAATAAACACAATATAATAAGGAGGTCATATGCACAAAAAGGTCTTATTGTTCCGTTTCTCTCTGACTTTGATGTTGATCTCATACTTGGTTGTTACGGTTCTGCCAATAGGAGTTTTGGCTCAGGAATCGATTAATTGTCCATATGATAAGGACGCGCCAACCCTTGATCATGCTCGTCAGACATTTAAAGGTCTCAACTACAACTGCGCCGAAATGGAAATCAATGATCTTCTAAAAGATGAATCATTAACCCTTGAAGAAAAGGCCAATGCCCATGTTCTGATGGCGGCGGTGTACTATGCCAAGTTGAAGGATTCAAAGGAAAAACGGAGCAAGGTTATTGAGCAGTTTGCAAAGGCATTTAGATCGTATGCCGACTGGTCGGGAGATGTCGATATTAAATCGACCGAATTTTTATCGATGATGGAGCAAGCCAAGAGTCTGGTCAATACCGAGATCAAGACCCCGGATATCGACACTCTGGTCGCGATTCCGAAATTTGACAGTGGAGAAAAGAAAGCTTGGTACACTCAATGGTGGGCTATCGGACTTGGTGTCGGTGTTGTTGCCATTGTCTTATTGGGAAGCGGTGGCGGCGATGATCCTCCACCGGATACAACTCTGGCAAGATTTCCACCCGTACCAACTAAGGATGGAAGATAAAATATTTTTATTCGATAATTGAAAGGAGCTGTTTTATGAAAAAAAGTTTTGCTAATGTAACTCTTACGGTATTGGCGGTTCTGCTATTATTTGCTATCAATGCAATGGCGCTGGCGCCGGCAACAATGGTTTATCAGGGCCGGTTGGCTGATGCCGATGGAAATCCAATAACCACAGAAGTTGTCGTTAATTTTGCACTTTATGCCGCTCCCGATGCCGCTTCGGTCGATAGCATTTGGTCGGAAACACTACCGGTTACACCGGATGACCAGGGCGTTTTTACCGTTGAATTAGGAGCCACGGTTCCTCTGACTACCGGCATATTCAATGGCGGCGCAAGATTTCTTGGAATTAAAGTCGGCGAAGATACCCAAATGACACCTTTTCAACTTTTGGCCTCGGCACCTTATGCAATCAATTCAAATATTGCAAATGGTTCGATATTAAATGCGCATATCAGCAATTCGGCGGCAATTTCGGGATCAAAAATCAGCGGTACGGCGGCGACATTGTCATACGCGCAAAGATTTACCGGAACAAATTATTTTGGTGATAGTACTATGATAATCAATAACTATGGAATAAGAATTGGTGATAACTCAGCCCCCAGTTCCTCTGCATTTGACTTGGTTAGAATCGAAAGAGCTTTTAACGAAGACACAGAATATAGATATGGCTTGGATTCCAGAATAAGTAATACTGGCAACGGAGGGCTCGTTGGAGTTTATGGCGTAGTTTCGACTACTGGAAGCAGTCCCGGAGTGATGTATGGAGTCTATGGTGGCGCTTCCGGTGGGTCGACTAATTATGCCGGATATTTTCAAGGTAATGTCAGCGTAAGCGGTACACTGAGCAAAGGTGCTGGCTCGTTTAAAATTGACCATCCGACTGACCCGACAAATAAGTACCTTTATCACAGCTTTGTCGAATCACCTGATATGATGAATGTTTATAATGGCAATATAACCACCAATGCCAATGGAAATGCCATAGTTGAATTACCCGATTATTTCGACGCCCTCAACAAAGATTTCAGATATCAATTAACCGTCATTGGTGATTTCGCGCAGGCAATTGTGGGCGAAGAAATCAGTGGCAATCAGTTTACAATCAGAACCGATAAACCATCGATTAAGGTCTCATGGCAGGTGACCGGAATCCGCAAAGATGCTTTTGCCGAAGCCAATCGGATTCAGGTGGAAGTTGAAAAACCAGCTATTGAAAAAGGATTGTACTTACATCCGGAGGCTTACAAGCTGGGCCCGGAAATGCAGATTCATCACGACCTCATTAAGAATACTCAGAAATCTGCCGGAGATGATAATGAATAATCTGGCCATAAAATATAAATTGAAAACAATTACAGAGGAGAATAAGTATGAAATGGAATAAGTCTCTTCTGATATTTACCGCCTTGATGTTTTGTTTTCTTGCCGGTAACAGTCTGGCTCAGATTTCCGGTAGTAATACGTACAAAATATCGACCGGTGGATTTGCCGGAGGTGGCGGAACGGTAGCGACTTCTAATTATGCTCTTACCGGTGTGATTCCGTTGAATGGCG
>JAUVBC010000038.1 GCA_030591405.1 Candidatus Zixiibacteriota bacterium | reverse complement strand
GATTTTATTTCCACCCCCGATGGCCGTAACGGCTTTGCCGTTCAGGTCGGGGAGAAAAGTTGCGGTGACTGCCAGTGCCCCTCAGATCAAGAGGGTGGACAGAATTAGTTCCCGCAGTTTATAAAAATAATGGAATGATGAAACCGGCCTTATACCAGGGCCGGTTTTTTTATGATAATAAATCAATTTAACATAAAAAAGTCAGGGCTGATTCAACCCTGACTTTTAAAATTAAATTAATAATAAGCTAATTTAGTACCGACGACCACCACCGCCGCCGCCGCCACGATTATCTCTTTCAACTCGAGGACGCGCCATATTGACATTAAGCTGACGACCGTCAAGCTCGGTGCCATTCAATCCTTCAATAGCTTTGTTGCCTTCATCGTCATTGGCCATTTCCACAAAACCAAAGCCTTTAGAGCGACCGCTCATTCTATCTATTATAATGTTAACTTCTCCCACTTCACCAAACGGTTCAAATGTCTTACGAATGTCATCTTCACTGACACTGTAGGGAAGGTTTCCAACATAAATCTTCATCACAATCTCCTGATTTGCCTGATCTTCAAGATGAGTATTACCTGTGGTAATTTCATATTTGAAGAAAAGCGGTTTTTGCGCATTATTGCGCCCTAATCTCCAATTTGGTTTTTAAGGAATAAATTACTGTAATAAACCCTCAAAACTTAGAAATGGAAAACTACTATACACGGTTAATTATATATAGCCGTAAAATGAAAATCAATCATTTTTTTGCAAATTTATTGAAATATTATATAACCAATAATTTTTAATTTCCCTGGTTTTTGCGCCACAATGCGAAAATTTTAGTAAAGTTATGGAAAGATATAGTGTGTCGTGAATAAACGGCCTAAATATGACAAAAGAAAAAAATATATTCGTTTGCAAGAATCAATTGATTTTAGAGTTTTTGTTATATAGATTATAATGGGGAAGGAATATTGTTAAAGATTTATCTAAACCATGATGCCTTATAAATTTAATGGAAGAGGAATCAGGCTTTCTGTGATGGGATTTACGCCGAGGGTGCCTTGAATAATGTAAAATTGCTGTCTAAGCGGACTATTAAACTATTTCTTGTAAGTTTCTTAATGCTATTTATTGAAATAGCGTTAATTCGCTGGGTTTCAACCGAATCGCGAATTTTCGCCTATGTCAATAATCTGGTCTTGCTATCATGTTTTCTCGGAATTGGAATCGGATGTTATTTATCAAATAAAAAATCACGGCTATATATTTCAATTGCGGCATTATCGCTTCTGATTTTATTGATCAAAATGCCGTTTAAGGTGAATATTGCCGACCAAGATCTGTATCTATTCAGCGATATCCCGTTACTATTAAGCAATTTTTCCGACTCATTGGTTTGGGGAGAAGCTGCTATTTCATCCACGCTTTGGGCAACCACTATAGGAATGTTCATCACTTTGCTGCTGTTTTTAATAATTATATTTATTTTTATTCCTATCGGGCAAATTCTTGGAAATTCTTTTAATCAACACAAAAATTCTATTGCCGCCTATTCAATAAATATTGTCGCAAGTATTCTTGGGATCTGGTGCTTTGCACTTCTTTCTTTTCAATATATAGCTCCGCTTTATTGGTTGGCGATTGTTTTTTGTTTATATCTTGCTCTCTATTACAGCCGGAAAAGTCGATCTGTTTTTGATCTCTATTCTATAATTCTCTTTGCCGTTGTACTGATTACAATGGCAATGTCTTCGTTAGTAAAGGAAGAAACTGCCAGCACCGTATGGACTCCGTATCAAAAACTTGAAATAAAAACATTTATTGATCAACAGAGTCAGATAAATCGCGGCTATATTATTGATGTCAACAATATTGGTTATATGACTCTCCTGAATTTGTCCGATGAGTTTATCAGCGCCAATCCTGTCTATTACAGCATCGGGCTTAGGCGATATTGCCAGTATGATATTCCATATCTTTTTGCCGAAGATGCCAGAGACGTTTTAATATTGGGAAGTGGCGGTGGCAACGATGTTGCCGGCGCCTTGCGTAATAATGTTAAAACAATCGATGCCGTCGAGATAGATCCCGGGATTTATAATTTAGGACTTAAATATCATCCGGAAAAACCATATTCCGATTCCAGAGTAAATATTTTTATCGATGATGCCCGTTCGTTTATGAAGAAGTCCGAAAAAAGTTATGATGTTATTTCTTTTGGGTTGCTTGACGCTCATACGTCATCGTCAAATTATAATAACACCCGTATTGACCATTATGTTTACACCTTGGAAAGTTTTCAGGATGCAGGCCGGTTATTGAGAAAAGATGGTATCCTCACTGTTATTTTTGCCGCCCAGAGAGATTGGATAGAAAAAAGGATATATTTTTTACTTTGGGAGGTTTTTGGCGCACCGCCGTTGGCATTTCGAAAAAGTAACGGAGGCAATTATGGCTGGGGCGGGACCATGTACGTTACCGGATGGGATGCTGGTAAAATTGATCGGGCATTGCACGCAAACTACCAGCTTGAGAAATATGTCGGGGCCAACAGTCTGAAATACCAAAGAGAAAATAATAATAGCCCGGTTCATTTGACGACCGACAACTGGCCATATTTTTATCTGGAAAAACCGATGATTCCGACTATGCATCTATGTCTGATGGGACTCCTGATTCTTTTATTTTTGGGAACAAGGAAAACAATCCTCGCCGGGGGACAGAAATTGAATCTGCACTTTTTCTTTCTTGGTGCCGCATTTCTGCTGTTGGAATTTCAGAATATAAGCAAAGCAACCCTCTTGTTCGGTTCTACCTGGCTTATCAGCGGAATTATTATCACTGCGATTTTGATCCTGAGCTTGGCAGCTAACTATTACGTTGCCAGATTTAAATTAATAAACCTGAAATGGATTTATATTCTCCTGCTCGCTACTATTTTATTAAGTTATTTGATTCCTCTCGATATATTTGATTCGCTGGGAAGGTGGCCAAAATCGATTATTGCCAGCATAGTACTGAATCTCCCGATATTTTTTGCAGGAATTATTTTTGTTCACTCGTTTCAAAGGACGAAAGATAAATCGGTTGCCTTCGGTTCAAATATCATTGGTGCCGCCTGCGGCGGAATATTAGAATCGTTATCATTTATAATTGGGATAAAATTGCTTTTGCCGATTATAGGTCTGTTTTATGCACTATCATGGTACTATCTTTATAGGAAGTCATCTATGCAAAAACAGAGAAATACTGGTCAACTGAATTTGTCAGAATAATTGTTTCAACCCGTTATAAAAGCAAGTTTTTACTGACAGGATGGTGTCGGGCCACCTTTATAGAGGAATTTGATGATGACAACTACGTCAAGGATGTTATAATAACCGTCATGATTAAGGTCGGCCGTTAGCAATGAGGCCGGCGGCGGACCGCCTTTATACTTGTAATAAATGAAATATATTATATCAAAAAAACTAATTGTATTATCGCCGTCAATATCCCCGCAAATATACTCCATATGCTGCAGGCAAAAGGCCCGGTCATTATTGATGAATATGTTATTGAAGCCGTCCCATTGAAAACTACTTGCATCATAACCATCAGCCGAACTCATCCATTCAAACCAGCATTCGGGGTCGCCGTCTAATCCCTGGATGGCAATCCATCCTTCGCTCATCTCAACCGGTTCGGGCAGGTCGGCGAAATATTGATATAGCTCAAAAGCTCCTCCATATATTAAACCGGTAAAGTAAGCAGGGCATGTTACATTATAAGAATGCACCAGACTGCCCGGAACACCATTATTATCATTATAGAATTTAATAAGAAAATTCATTGGGCTTTCAAAACAAATATACCATTTTCCATCGCTATGGAAAGCGTTTATTCCCCAAAAACAAACTTTGTTAATGGACCCTGTATTTATAAAATTATCAAAAGCCAATATTGATCCGGTTGCGCCATTGTCGGAAGTTTGGGCTTCCCAGGTAATTGGCGAAGGCAGCTGGAATGACTGACCAAATAGCGACTGCTCGGGACAACCTTCTGCTAAAGATGAGCTCTTTGATAAATTTAGGCCATCTTCTTCCATTTCAGGGTCAGCCGTTATCTCCGTAATATATTGAAGTTCGGTGCCATATTGTTCGGCCAAAATAGTCAATGGCAATAAAATTAAAGTAGTACAAACAATTATCAAAATAGATTTCAAAATATCACTCCTGTCACCTGTTTTTACTAATTGGACTATACATCCATATAGCTTTACATGGTTTTGGCGCTGTAATATTATACTCCAGCAATAGGTGGATATTCTGGAGAGCAAAATCTGTCAATATTTTATAAATATTGACAATCAATTAAAATTTAACCTCTTGTTGATATTATCCAACACAAAAAACCCCCTGATCCGCCATTCATAATTTTTGGTTGGGACATCCTGTCCCGTTTTTAATCATAATCAGGTTATCCAGCGTTCTATATTATATAAACGAAACAAACCATATTATGTTTATTCTTTAATATAATAGTTTCGCAAGAATGCGATTTCTTTCAATCTAATTTAATGTCAATTTTGTTATAGTTTGCGCCAATGTAGTCTAACGTGCTGTCTATTAGGGGATTAGGGTCAAAAGTAATAAGTCTCCGGTTATTTTTTGGAGTAAAAATAAATCTGCTATTAGCTCGTGATCCAAATTGTTTTTACATCAATAAATTAAAACAGAGAGAGCCGCCCAATTATTCACTTTAGATACTGGCATAATGGCCGAAATCAATAAAAACGGAATAATTTTCAAAATAGGCCGAGGGGTGTTCAAATGAAAGAAATGAGAAGAAATATTATTATAATAACCGGATGTTTGATTCTAATTCTCTGCGTATCAGTTTCGGCAATTAATGCTCAAATCCCACAAACCATGCCGCCATTTGAAACCGATGATAAGGAATTACCGCCTCGAACCGGCTTTAGACCGCCAAATATAGATTTATCGCATTTGAATGGATATGTGACTGCAAAAAAATTATCGGTTACTAATGCTGTTGCCGAATTCGACTGGCGCGATTCGGGAGTTGTCACGGCGGTGAGAAATCAAGGAAGCTGTGGCTCTTGCTATGCTTTTGCATCACTGGCGAATATTGAATCGAAAATGCTGTTTGACAGCGAAGGTACATTCGATTTTTCCGAAAATAATGCCAAGGAATGTAATTATTATGAAACCAGCTGCGGCGGCGGGAGTTTTCAACTTCTCGCTAATCTATATTCAAAAGATGGTGTTGCTCTCGAATCGTGCGATCCCTATTCGACCAGCGATGTCGCCTGTAATACGTCTTGTTCCACAATAAAAACATTGCTTGATTGGCGTATAATTTCAACCAACGCCATTCCCTCGGCAAACACACTTAAAAATTATATTCAAACCTATGGACCTGTTTACACCTCATATTACGCCGGCGATGCCAGCGATGTTTCGTGGCAAAACGAAATGAATAATTATGATGGTTCATATACGATGTATTATACCGGAAGCTATGCCACCAACCATGCTGTTTTGATAGTCGGATGGGATGATAATCTGGTTCATTCCGGCGGTACCGGAGCCTGGATTGTTAAAAATAGCTGGGGGACAGGATGGGGCGGAACTTGCGGGTATGGTACCGAAGGAGGGTATTTTACAATCGCCTATAACTCCGCCAATATTGGTCAGTATTCTTCTTATGCCTATGACTGGCAGGATTATGACGATGCCGGATTTTTTATGCATCATGATGATGGCGGCTTTACAAACTATTGGGGATATTCATCGCCGACCGGTTGGGGAATGTGCAAATTCGCCGCTCCCGACGATATTAGTTTAACCCGTATTGAATTTTGGACCACCGACGTCACTACCGATATTGATATTTATGTATATGATGACTTTTCCGGCGGAACGCTGAGTAATTTGCTCGGCAGCAAATTGAACTCAAGTTTTACTGAAGCCGGTTATCATTCGGTAGCACTGGACGCACCTCTAATGCTGTCTAACGGCGAAGATTTTTATGTTTCCGTAAAGTTTAGCAATTCAAGTTTTATTTATCCGATTGCGGCCGATAACCAAACCCCGACCGAACTCAACACCACCTATATTAGCAGCAATGGTACCAGTTGGTATGATCTGGGGACCAATGGAACCCCCAGCGATGTCGGCATTCGTGCCCGGGCCACGCTGACTCTGGCCCAGTCGGTTGATGATGAAGAATTCATAAGTCCGAATGAATTTCTATTATCGCAAAATTATCCGAATCCATTTAATAGCGCGACAACAATTGAATATTCAATCCCGATTAGTTCCCGGGTAACTATTGATATCTATAATCTTCTTGGTCAAAAAGTCAAAACCGTTATTGATGAAATGCAACCGGCCGGAAACTATACAACGGTTTGGGATGGCAATGACCTAAATGGCCGACCAATATCATCCGGTGTCTATTATTACCGGATATTGGCCGACGATTTAACTGAAACGAAAAAATTAGTTTTGCTAAAATAGCAGTTAAAATTAACAAAAAGACAATATTGGGTGGCCTAATGTATTAGGCCACCCAATATTTTTATCATAATATTTCCCTTATCTTAGTTTGCTTTAAAAATGGCCAAAAACAGGTTGGAAATTTAATAATATTATATATTTTAACCTGCCTGTATTGATTGCTGGATGATATGAACAATATGGATAAGATTAAAAAAATGGAATATATAGATTTAAAAGCACCGGCCAAAATCAATCTGTTCTTGAAAATCCTCAATAAGAGAGATGACGGCTATCATAATATATACTCCTGGTTTCAGGCTGTAAACCTATATGATCGTATAGCTTACGCCAAAAGAGAAGATGTCGGTTTCAATCTTCAACACGATGGGCCATTATTTTTGCCAACCGATGAAAAAAACCTGATAATCAAAACGGCCCGGTTGATGTTTGATAGTTTTGATCTCGATGGCGGATTAAATATAAAGCTCAAAAAAAATATTCCGATCTCCGCCGGTCTTGGCGGTGGGTCATCTGATTCTGCCGCAACGATCTACGCCATTGATAAACTATATCGGTTATCTCTTTCGAATGAAAAAAAACAGGAAATAGGACAAAAAATCGGTTCCGATGTTCCATTTTTCTTTTCGTCGGGACAGGCTGAGGTAACCGGTCGGGGAGAGATAATAAAAAATATTGAACTACCATTAGATTATTCATTAATTTTAATTAAACCGACGTTGAGTATCTCAACTGCTGACAGCTATTCCGGGCTAAAAATGAACTTGACAAATTCGGCCAAGAGTATTAAGTTATTTGCCTATAAAGATTTCAGAGAGATGATTAGCAATCTTTCGGAAATTGAAAATGATTTTGAAAAAGGGCATTTGAAATCTTTTCCAATTTTGGAAGAGGTGAAACTTGCTCTTGGAAATGCTGGGGCCGATTTTGTGAGAATGAGTGGTTCCGGTCCGACAATATATGGCTTGTTTAGAAATATGCCTGAGGGGGATGATTTGAAAAAGATCATCCGGAATGATTGGCAGTACTTTGTGGTAAGGCCGATTATTCTGCCCGCTTGGGAACGATGATTGTCTAAATTATTGGCGGGAGGAAGTACCGTGGAAATTACCGAAGTAAGGATTATCCTTCGGGATGAAGACAAGTTGAAGGGGTTTGCTAATGTAACCTTCGACAACGCCTTCGTGGTGCGTGGCATGAAGATAATATCCGGTAACAATGGATACTTTATTTCTATGCCGTCGAGAAAAAGACCGGATGGTACACATCAGGATGTTGCCCACCCGGTAAACAATGAAGCCAGACACCTTATTGAAGAAAAAATTCTGGCCGCATACGAGGAAGAGCTAAAGAAAAGAAGCAACGAATAAGTTTAGTCTTGGGGTGTCGTCAAGTGGTAAGACACAAGCCTTTGGAGCTTGCATTCGCAGGTTCGAATCCTGCCACCCCAGCTGAATTTCGAAAAACCAAAAATCAGGTTTAATTGCCAATTTATAATTAATCCTCAAATAAAATTATTATAAAAAAATTATGTCAGAACTAAAAATCATAGCAGGTAACAGTAACCGCCCATTAGCAGAATCAATCGCCAGGAATATTGGAATTAATTTATCTTCTTGTGAGGTAAGGCGTTTTTCTGATGGTGAGGTTTTTGTTCAGATAAATGAAAATATTCGCGGTGCTGATCTTTTTATTGTCCAATCAACCAATCCACCTGCTGAAAATTTACTGGAACTGATGATTATGACTGAGGCGGCAAGGCGTGCATCGGCTGCACGTATTACCGCTGTAATTCCTTATTTTGGGTATGCCCGAGCGGATCGCAAAGACAGACCCCGGGTGGCTATTGCGGCGAAACTGATGGCTAACCTGATTACCAAAGCCGGGGTAAATCGTGTTTTGACGATGGATTTGCATGCCTCGCAGATTCAGGGGTTTTTTGATATTCCACATGACCATCTTTATTCGTCGCGCGTCTTTAATGATTATTTATCCAATATAAGGCTACGAGACCTGATGGTTGTCTCGCCAGATGTCGGTTCAATTAAAATGGCCCGAGCATTCGCAAAAGCGGTTCAGGCCGATCTGGCGATTATTGACAAAAGGCGTCCGGCTGCGAATAAATCGGAAGTTGTCAATGTTATTGGTGATGTCAAAGATAGAAATATTATTATCCGTGATGATATGGTTGATACTGCCGGTTCTATCTGTCGGGCGGCAGAAGCATTGGAGCAGCATGGCGCCAAAGATATTTACGCCTGCTGTACTCATGGCGTCTTATCCGGCGATTCAATAAATAGAATTAATGATTCAAGTATAAAAGAGATGATTATATCGGATTCAATTGATGTTGGAGATAAACCACTTTCCAGCAAGTTTAAGATTTTATCTTGTGCAAATTTATTTGGCGAAGCGATTATGCGGATTTCTGGTGAAAAATCGGTTTCATCGCTGTTTAATGATTTGCCGATATAAAAAAGAAATATTTTTTTTGGAGGTTTGAAGTAAAATAAGATGAAAGAGATTACTCTAGTTGCTGAAAAAAGAATCGGCACAGGAAAAGAGGCTTCCCATAAGGTTCGTCAGGCAGGTAATATTCCTGGCGTCATTTATGGTCCCGATATTGAACCGGTTGCGGTTGCCATGAATACCAACGATCTATCCAATCTGATTCGCCGCGAGGGTCGAACCAATATGCTGATCGATCTGAATGTTAGTGGTGAAGATGCAGCGCGCAAAGTTATCATAAGAGAACTTCAGCGCGACCCAGTTACCAGCATTCCGAAACATATTGATCTGTATCAGGTTTCATTGAAGAGAAAAATGAATCTCGCGGTGGCTGTGCACCTGATTGGTGTTCCCGACGGTGTTAAAAACTCCGGCGGAATTCTGCAACAGGTCAGGCGTCAAATAGAAATTTCCTGTTTGCCAACTGCAATTCCTGATAAAATAGAAATCGATGTTTCCGAAATGACCATTGGAGACTCATTTCATGTTGAAGACATTGAGCTTGAAAATGTCGATATTATGACTGACAAGAAACTCACTCTCGCCACCGTGGTTCCTCCGACTGTTATTAAGGTTGATGAGCCTACTGAAGAAGAGCTCGCAGAGGGCGAAGAAGGTGCTGAAGGCGTTGAAGGTGCTGAAGGTGCAGAAGGTGCAGAAGGCGAAGCCAAACCTGAAGATGGCAAAGCTGAAGCAGGCAAAGAAGGAAAAGAAGAAAAACCGGCTGAGAAAAAGAAAAAATAGAAAGCATATTGTAAGTTTACCCTGCAATATCCAGCCGCTTAGATATACAAAAAAAGCCGCCCAACCGGGCGGCTTTTTTATTGCCGTTATAGTGGTGCAAGCCGAAACTCCGATCGGTTTTAATGTGCCATCAGGAACCGATTCCTGACGGAATCTCCTGACAATTTTACTACAAAATTTTGTACCGTGAGCCTTTTATGAGGACAAAAATCCTTATAAGTGGTTTCACCAGATTTGGTTACAGCAAAATGGGTTCGCTTTTCCGATTTTATGTTTTTTCGCAAAATAGCCATCCCCATCCCAAATATATTTATAGCCATGGTTACGCATATCATTTATGGGGTGAAACCGGAATTAACGGTGATTTGGTGTGGATTTTGTCTTGATTTGGGGTAGGTTTCGACATTGCGCAAAGCGCAAAGATTAATTTTCCCACAGCCCTTCGTTTATCTCAGGATTTATAACAAGTTGTGGGCTATCCCAGCCAATAATTGGTTTAAAAAGAATAACGGCAGGATCACGGGGATCCTGCCCTTGTATCTTACTTTCAAGACATTTGTTATAAAAATTATAGATATTTTTTTGGTGAAATATTATTTTTATCTAAATAGTGATTTTAATTTAGTAAATTATTAAAAATAAAAGGCAGGCATAATTTTGGGAGGTTTTTAAAATGATAAACGCTCTATACTATCCTCATATTAATTTAAGCAGTAAATCGCTGATTAAAAATGCTTTAATACTTTGGGATTCAGTGGAAACAATTGTCCCTTATAGAAATTGGAATAGAAGATATTCATTTAAGAATAAGCTGTATCGAGAAGCTTCTGAATTGATTATAAAAGATAGAATTCCTACTGATCGCGAACGTCGTGCGGCAGATAAGAGGTTAAAAAAATTTTTAGCGGAGGGAATTCCAAAGTCATTCCTTAAGAAAGAAAAATCATTCGGCATTCAATATAGGATATTTAATGAAAAATTTCTTGATATGACGTGGCATCATTTGGAAAATCTTAGACTTGTGGACAGACATATGGATGGACGAGATTCTATTGTTACTGCTGATCTTGGATTTTTGATGATGTCTATATTGGCTGACGCATGTGCTGGCACTCAGATGCAAAAAGTTACCGATGTTAATGATGTATATTCTTGGCTACATGAATTTGAATCAAGAGAAATGGGAGCAGAACAATATATTACAGGCTTTGACGCATCAGATGTCACCCCAAATTATGATAGATTAATTTCAATATCGCTTAGGGTTCTTGACGTTCGAAAAATTCCTATTAATAAGTTGATTATACTCAGAATAGATGAAATAAAGAGCAATTGCCCAACTGATTATAGTTATATGAGAAAGAATTATAGGGATCATTT
>JAUVBC010000103.1 GCA_030591405.1 Candidatus Zixiibacteriota bacterium | reverse complement strand
GCATATAGCACCGACTCTTTTTTCACTGTCATCTTTTATTTTTTCAGAGGCGGCATCGTGAAGTTCTTTGAATGATTTAATCACGAAACACCTCCGAATCCGATAGTTTTGTAATACTCGGCAACCAGACAGGCAATTGAGACCGAGGCCTTTTTGTTTTTTAAAGTATCGGTTCGTGAAACCAGGCTGATCGGAACTCTCGCTCCGGTTATTACTCCGGCAAAAACCGTATCGGCAAAATTAATCAACGACTTGGCGATGATATTGCACTCTTCAAGTGAACTGACCAGATAAATATCGGCTTCACCAACTACCGGGCCCTCAATATTTTTCGCTCTGGCTATTTCTTTGGAAGTAGCTGTATCAAAAGCCAGCGGACCTTGCAAGACAACATTTTCTATATTTAACTTTGCAAACATATCAATCAGTTTTTTGCACTCAATCGATGATGGGACCGAATCATATTCGGCATCAACTCCGCTGGCCAATGCAACTTTGACCGGACTGATACCAAGCGCCTTATTGACCAATACGGCATTTTCGATTATCTGAATTTTTTGGTCTAAATCTGGCCGGACCACCATCCCGCCATCGGTCATTGACAGCAGCTTATGATACCCCGGAATATCCAAAACAGCGGTATGTGACACGGTGTTTTTTGTTCGCAAACCAAATTCCTTGGATAAAACTGTTTTCAGTAAAGTCGAGGTTGAGACAAATCCTTTCATCACAACATCGGCAGCGCCCTCGGCAGCCATTTTGACCGCCTCATAAGTCGCTTTCTGGGGATCGGGTCTGTCAATAATATCAAGTTTTGAAATATCAATATTTTCTTTGCTGGCGATCTCCTCGATTTTGCCTTTATCGCCAAACAGAGTGGCATTGAGGATTCCATCGGCATTGGCCGATGAGAGCGCACCGATAACATCAACATCCTGCGCCCCGGCGACCGCCACCATTTTTTTCTGCCCCGTTTGGGAAAGTAGCGCCGCAGCTTTTATTATTTGATCGGAGGAGCTAATCGGTTCTATTTTGGTTTCCATATAAATTTATTTTAATACTCTTTTGGTGATTCTTCATTATCTAAAACTCTGATGGCACCACCGGCAAGCGCTTCCATCTCAAACTCACCCGGCACCAGAATAACTTTGCCCAAAAATGAAATATACTCCGACAATATATTGGTCAATTTTTTTGAGTGCGCCATTCCGCCGGTTAAAATAATCCCGTCGATTTCACCCTTAAGAACTACAGCACAGGCACCAATTTCTTTTGCTATTTGATAAAGCATCGCTTCATAGTAAAGCTCTGCTTTTTTGTCGCCGCCTTCGATTCGTTCTTCAACTTTTCGTAAATCGGCTTCGCCGAGATATGCTTTTAATCCCGATTCACGCGATAGCTTTAATATTAATTCCGGTTCGGTGTACTTACCGGAAAAGGAGAGTTTGACTAAAGCACCAATCGGTAACGCGCCAGCTCTATCTGGAGAAAATGGTCCCATCCCAAGAAGAGCGTCGTTGACCTCAATTATTTTACCTTTTCTGATAGCGGCGATCGAGATTCCGCCGCCCATATGAACCCCGATAAAATGGCAGGAATCAATTGTTTTATTAAGTTTGATTGCCTGACGACGGCAAACCTCGCGAAGGTTAAGTGCATGCGAACGGCATTTTCGCTCTATTTCAGGAATTCCTGAAACTCTTGCATAGTCGGTGAAATCATCAATAGTGACCGGATCAACAATTATCGCCGGGACATTATATTTTTTTCCGAGGTAATCTGATATGATCGAACCCAAATTAGATGCATGGTTGGAATAGCGCATTGATTTTAAATCATCAAGCATCTTCGCGTTGATATTATAAATTCCGCTTTCCAATGGCTTCATCGGTGCGCCGCGTCCGGCAATCGCAACCACATTCATGTTGTCAATATTTTGTTCCTGAAGCCAGCTTTCAATTCCGGATAATCTTAAATCAAACTGATCGGCGACATTATCGAATTGCGCCAATTGATCCGACGGATGACTCACCGCCGAATCTGCAATACATTCATTTTTTAAATTAAATAGTGCAACCTTAGTAGATGTCGAACCGGGATTAACGACAATAATAACCTTGTCCATACTCTCCCCTATTGTCAATCAGGCAGAAACCGTATTTGATTTTTTCGCCAGTTCCTGACCTTTGGCAAACGCCAAAAGATTGATATCAACAAATTTTGGTTTGACTCGTTTTTTAATGGCATCGTTCCAGATGGTACTGTCAAACCCAAGTTCGCCAGAGATCACTCCCAGAAGTAAAATATTGACCAACCGGGGGTTCCCCAGTTCGAGCGCAATCTTATCGGCATCAAGAGCAATCACCCGGCTGACCTTTGTTTTCAATTCGGCAATCGGATCATCAGGATAAAAGAATTTTCCGCTCGACGCAATCGGCGGCACCAGTCTTGTTCGTGAAGTAGCAATCAGACCATTTTTTTTCAGCCACTCAATCGAACGAAGCGCTTCAGCCTGTTCAAACGAAACAATTATATCGGCCTGCCCATATGGAATAATTGGCGAATAAACTTTGGTACCAAATTTAACATGCGAAGTCACCACCCCGCCCCGCTGTGACATCCCGTGCACCTCTGATTTTTTGATATCGAGACCTACCAACATCGCCGTTTCAGATAGTACTTCCGAAGCCAACAGGACACCCTGTCCACCAACACCAACTATCAAAACATTTTTTATATCGTTTTTCATTTTATTTACCCACCACTGCTGGCTCAGAAACCAAAACTATCGCCTCTGGTTTACAAATCTGTGCGCAAACAGAACAGCCGGTGCAGAGCAACGGATCGATAATTGCTTTGGGTCGATTCCGTTTGGTTAACTCTTTCGAGGTTGAAATAGCGGGACAACCGATTCTAAAACAGGCGCTGCATCCGTTGCACTCATCAAGAATTACTTCGTACGGTTTGTCCATCACCCGTTTCGGCATCAAGACACACGGCTTATTGGTTATCACCACCGATGGCCCTGGTTTTTTGAGTTCAGTTTTTAAAACATCAAGAGTCGCCTGATAATCATACGGATCGACTTCATGAACCGATTCGACACCAAGCGCTTTGCATAATTCAATCAGATTAACCTCTTTGGTTTTTTCGCCCATCAGGGTCTGTCCGGTTGCCGGATTATGTTGCCCGCCGGTCATCGCCGTGATACGATTATCCAAAATAACAACGGTAATATTGCTTTTGTTATAAACGGCATCAAGCAGTCCGGTTATACCGGAATGCAGAAAGGTGGAATCACCAATAACCGCGGCGGTTCCGTTTTCATCCGGATTCACTTTTTCCATACCGATCGCATTACCGATCGATGCACCCATACAGATACAGGTATCCATAATATTTAATGGCGGCAAAACGGCAAGAGTGTAGCAACCGATATCACCGGTAACCGGAACCTTCAGTTTTTTTAGTGCCATAAACGGTGCGCGATGCGGGCACCCCGGACAAAGCACCGGCGGACGAGGGAATAACTGCTCTGGTTCAAATTCTGCCATCGTTACCTGGTCAATTATTCCGGCTTCTTTAAGACCGAGCGCCACTTTGTATGGTGACAATTCTCCAAGGTTGGAAAAATACTTTTTACCATCAATATTTATTCCGGCCGCTTTGATCTGTTCTTCGTAGTAAGGTTCCAACTCTTCAATAATCAGAGTAGTCTTATGCGACTTCACAAATTTACGAATTTTATTCAATGGAAGAGGGAAACCGAATCCGATTTTTAGATAGTCGACCTCGGGTAGATTATCTTTGGCATATTGATATGCAATCCCGCCGGTGATAATACCGATATTGGAACCGTTATCTTCGACAAAATTAAGTTCGGTTTCTTCAGAATATTTTTGCAGCTTTTCGAGACGTTCGGCTACCACCACATGCCGTTTACGGGCATTTGATGGAATCATCACATACTTGTTCATATCCCGTTTGAAACCTTCGGCTGGTGGTTCGATTGGTTCACCCTCCAGAACGATTCCCTTTGAATGAGAAATCCGGGTTGTCATCCGAAGCATCACCGGCGTATCAAACTGTTCTGATATTTCGCAGGCCAATTTGACAAAATCTTTTGATTCCTGACTATCGCTTGGTTCCAGAAACGGAATCTGGGCAAACTTGGCATAGAAACGATTATCCTGCTCGTTCTGCGATGAGTGCATTTCAGGATCATCGGCTGAGACAATAACAAATCCGCCGCCAACACCGGTATAAGCAAAAGTCATAAACGGGTCAGCGGCAACATTGAGACCGACATGTTTCATCGTCACCAATGTTCGCGCACCACCCAGCGATGCACCAATCCCGACTTCAAAGGCAACCTTTTCATTTGGTGACCATTGCGAATAGATCGATGGAAACTTGTCGGCGATATTTTCCAGAATTTCGGTCGAGGGAGTTCCAGGATATGCCGCGGCCAGTTTGATACCAGCCTCAAGGGCTCCTCGTGCAACCGCCTCATTTCCCGATAAGAAATTTTTCATATTATATCTCTACTATTTAGCCTTCTTTTATTACTGATATTATAAGAAAAAAGCTCGCCGGGGTCAACCGCCGGAAGCATCTCTTTTGATGATAATTTATCTTAACAGATATAAAATATTACAGCGTCTTTTTACCAGGAATCATAAAAGAAAAGATCATATCGACAAAAACTATCGCGGCGCCGATTAAAAAGGTTGCCTCGTGTCCAAAATAGGTCCAGATAACCCCGCCGCCGATTGGTATCACTACCGCCGCAATATGATTTGAAGTCATCCCAAATGATAAACATCCGGTCAGATCCTCGCTGTTGGATATCTTCATCAAATATGATCGCAGCGCAATTGCCGAATTAAAAAGAGTATTATCAATCAGATAAAATATTATAAGAACCGGCAGATAATCAATATAAGCATACCCGGCAAAAATGAATATCAAAAGCATTGAACTACCGGCCAGAATAAACCGCTCTCCAAGTTTATCAGTCAGATTGCCCATCCAGCGATTGGTAAAAAATGTTACCAAATTACTGGAAATTACCAGAATCGAGACCATCGAAATCGACAATCCATGATTTTTCACCAGTAAAAATATCGCAAAAGTAGTAAAAACATGTCGACGGCAACCACGCAAAAAATACAACACATAATAAAGCCAGTATTTTTTCTTGATTACCATTTTCCGATTTTCGGATTTACCGCGATTAGGTGGAAGTGCCAAAACCAGATAAATTCCTACCAGAATCACCAGAGCACCAATTATATAAAAAGTATACTCATAAGACAAAAACAGAGTCATACCTAAAATCATCAACCCACCGACCAGACCGGCCAGCGATTCATAGGAACGATATACTCCCTGGACTTTGCCAAGATTATCGTTATTGGCCAAAAGCAATAATTGAGAACTATTGGTCGGTTCGAAATAATGAAATCCGACCGAAAGAATAAATGACGCCAAACCCAAAACTACCAGCGACGGCGAAACCCCGCACAACATCAGGCCTACCCCCATCAGGATTATTGACAGGGCGACAATTCGCGATTCGGTCAATTTCATCGCTATTATACCAACCGTAAACGCCAGCAACCCGGGAATTTCTCTAACCGCCTGAATGATACCGATATCGGTCGGTGAGGCATCAAATTGCTCAACCGCAAAATTATTAAACATAATTCGCCAGGCATAAAAGCCGATACACATTACAAAGGCAGAGAAAGTGACTGTAAACAGATTATTTTGCTTTATTCCGAGTGGCATAATTAAATCAAGATACGAAATAATAATAAATATATGAAAAATATTAACGATTTATTAATAATATGGAAATCAAATTTGTATAAAATATATCTAACTACTAAATAAAACATTTTGACCGGACTGAACGATTTTGTATATTCAGAGTTCTCGAAAGGAATCAAAATTGAATTTTGACGGATCAATATTTAAGGCTTATGATATCAGGGGTATCTTCCCTGATCAATTAAACACCGATGTTGCTTATCGGATCGGCAATGGTTTGGCCGGTTATCTCAAACCAAAGGCGATTGCGGTTGGCCGTGATATGCGGGTTTCCTCCGATGAACTTTTTGACGCTCTCGCTTCCGGTATTCTCGATGCCGGAGCCGACGTTATCGATATCGGGATGGTATCGACCGACGGATTATATTTTGCGGTCGGCAAATATGGATATGACGGCGGCGTTATGATCACGGCGAGTCACAATCCAAAAGATTATAACGGTTTCAAAATCTGCCGCCAGTTGGCTCAACCGCTCTCGGGACAGGCTGGGCTCGACAAGATCAAAGAGGCGATGGAAAACGAAATTATTCAAAAATCGCCGCAACGAGGTAATATTGCCAGAAAAGATATTTCTGTTGAGTATGCCGAACATTGCCTGTCATTTATCAATCCGGCTAAAATCAAACCGTTTAAAATTGTTGTTGATGCCGGCAATGGGATGGCCGGGATGACCCTTCCACCCGTTTTTGAAAAATTGCCAATTGAGGTCACAAAATTGTTTTTTGAACCTGATGGCAGTTTCCCCAATCATCCGGCTTCGCCGATAGAACTGGAAAATCTGGTCGATCTTCAAAAGAAAATTGCTGAAGTAAAAGCTGATTTTGGAGTTGCTTTTGACGGCGATGCCGACCGGATGTTTCTTGTTGATAAATTTGGCAATCAAGTTGGTGGCGATATGGTCACGGCACTGGTATCTGATAATCTGCTTGATAAATATCCAGGTGAGACCATTCTCTATAATCTTATTTGCTCCAAAGCTGTGCCGGAATTAATAGAACGCAAGGGTGGTAAACCAATCAAAACCAGAGTCGGACATGCTTTGATAAAACCGCTGATGAAAAAACATAACGCTATCTTTGGCGGTGAACATTCCGGGCATTTCTATTTTAGAGATTTCTGGTTTTCCGATTCCGGACTGATCGCCCTTCTGGTCTGCCTTGACCTTCTCAGCCGTAGCGATATTCAGCTTCACGACAAAATTGCCGAAATTGACCCATATTTCAGATCGGGCGAGATTAACTCCAAAGTCGATTCTGTAAAGGACAAAATAGAACAAATAGCCGAATTTTGTTCTGATGGCGAAATCGACCGAATGGATGGTATCAGTGTTGCCTATGATGATTTTTGGTTCAATGTTAGGCCATCCAATACCGAGCCTCTTTTAAGATTAAATGCCGAGGCGATCTCAAAAGAAATT
>JAUVBC010000247.1 GCA_030591405.1 Candidatus Zixiibacteriota bacterium | reverse complement strand
TGTCAACATCAATCGGAATCGCCCCCGGTAAAGTCGCCGCCAAAATCGCCTCCGATTTTAATAAGCCAATGGGATTGACTATTCTCACCGCTGAAAATATAAAACCGTTTTTCAAAAATCTGCCGATCCGAAAAATCCCCGGAATCGGATATAAAACGGAAAAGATCCTTCACGAGATGGGTATCATAACCGCCGGACAGCTCTCAGAAGTGCCGGAAGAATATCTTAAGCAGATTTTTGGTATCAATGGCCTGAAAATGTCGGCCTACAGTATGGGACTCGATGGTATCCCTCTGCGCGATTACAAAGCGATCAGGTCGGTCAATCGGGAAACCGGATTTGCCGATGACATCTCAAATCAAACGGAACTTTTGTCGCATTATTTTTATCTTCTGGAACGGGCCACCGCCAAACTGCGCGGTCTTTCAAAACAGGCGGCGGCGGTAAAAATAAAATTCCGGTATGCCGATTTTCAGACGATCGAGGGAACGCAGCGGATAACACCGGCATCAAATGATGAAAACAGAATCTTTCCCAAAATCGAAAATATGTTTCGGCGGCTTTTTACCCGACGGGTCGGAATTCGGCTGGTTGGAATTACGCTGTACAATTTAAAAGGCTACGCCGACAATGAATCATTTATCGATGACAGGACGGAGAAGGATAAACGGCTTCTCAAAGGTCTTGATTCGGTTCGCCGCCGCACCGGTTTCTTTTCACTGATGACCGGACGAACCTTCTCACTATCAAAACGATACAATAAAGGTGATACCGGTTATGAACTGCGTACTCCCGGTCTTTCGCAGTAGCTTTTCGCTATTGTCTGGCACCGCGGCACCGGAAGAGATCGTTCAACAAACCAATCTGTCCGGGTATCTGACATTTTTACTGGCCGACAAGAATAATTTGTACGGATGTTACGACAGCTATTATGCCGCTCTTGATATCGGCATCAAACCGATTATTGGTGTTGTCTTAACAACCGAAGTTGGCGAACTGACCTTGATCTGCCAGAATCATAATGGCTTCAAAAATCTTTCGCGACTTGTTACCGAATATCAACTGCATGGTGCCGTATCGATTAATACAGTTGACCGATACCAAGAGGATATAATTTGTTTATCGGATAAAATAGAAAATGCCGAAAAATTAGGAATTATCTTTGAAAATAGATTTTATATCCAAATCGGTTATAACTATCCGGCCAGATTATACTGCTTCGCGCAAAAGAATAATCTTAAAACGGCAGCCTGCCCGCAGGTTAGTTTCCTTTATGAGAAAGATTATGAGACTCATCGACTACTTCGCGCTATTAAAAATGGATATCTTCTTGACAATATCCCGCCTTCGGCAACCGCTGGCAAAGAAGAATATCTAAAAGAGAAAGATTGGTACAATAATTTCTTTACTTCGTTTCCTGAGGCAATAAAAGGCGCACAGGAGATTATCGAACAAACAGATCTGGTTTTCCCTGAGCGAAAAAATATTCTTCCCAACATTCAGATTGAAAAAGATCATCTCGAACAACTTAAAAGAGATTCCATTACAGGACTCAAAAAACGGGTCAAAGACTCCACTGGGTTTTATTTTGCACGATTAGAATATGAACTATCGGTTATACAAAAAACCGGTTTTGTCGATTATTTTTTGATTGTCGGAGATATAGTACAATACTGTCGCCGCCAAAACATTACCGCGGTCGGACGCGGATCGGCAGCCGGATCGCTGGTATCATACAGTCTGGGGATCACCGAAGTCGATCCGATCAAAGAGAATCTATATTTTGAACGATTTCTCAATGAGGCGAGAAGCGACTGCCCCGATATTGATCTTGATATTGACTGGCGCTACCGTGATGATGTGCTCGATTACGTTTATGAAAAATACGGTCGGGAACATGTTGCCATGATGGCGACCTTTACCCGTTTTCGTCCGCGCCTGGCGGTTCGTGAAACCGCCAAGGCTTTTGGATTGTCCCCTGATGAAATAAATAAACTCACCAAATCTCTGCCGCGAATGATTATGGGAAACCAAACCGGAGAGTCTGAGACTATCCCGACAAAGATAATAAAAGAGCTGGGGCAGGAACGATGTCATAAAATTCTGACCATGGCCAAACGATTATCAGGCCTGCCGCGGCATCTTGGTATTCATTCGGGTGGGATTGTTATCACTCCGGAACCACTGACCGATTATATTCCGTTGGAGCGGGCGACCAAGGGGTTAGTTATCACTCAGTGCGATATGTATCAGGCAGAGAAAATCGGACTGGTCAAAATTGATATTTTGGGACAACGCGGATTGGCGGTAATAGCTGACTGCTACAAAGAAGTCAGAAAATTGAAAGGTGATAATTTTAAGGTACCTGAAGATGACAAAAAGACATTTGAACTGCTCCAAAGCGGTAAAACAATCGGCGTTTTTCAAATCGAATCTCCCGGCCTACGCGCCTTACTCAGGGATTTGGCACCCAGGGAATTAAATGATATTACCCTGGCGCTGGCTCTGATCCGACCGGGAGCGTCGGAATCCGGGATGAAAAAGATATTTCTAAACAGATTTCATGGTAAAGAAAAAACCGAATACCCGCATCCAAAACTATCGGGAATCCTAAAAGAGACTTTTGGCGTGTTTATTTATCAGGAACAGGTTATTCTGGCGGCACAAAAAATAGCCGGTTTTAACCTTCCGGCCTCGGATTTGTTGCGGTGGGCTATCACCAAAAAAAGAAAAAAACGGGAAAAAGAGAAACTGGAAAAACGATTTCTGGACGGTGCCGCCAATAATGGTGTCGAAAATAAAACGGCGGTCAAAATATTAAAGCAGTTGCGACAGTTTGCTTCGTTTGGATTCTGCAAGGCGCATGCCGCCACCTACGGTTTTCTGGCACTGCAGTCGGCTTATTTTAAGACACATTACCCGGCCATTTTTATAACTGCCGTTCTTCGCAACGGTGGTGGTTATTATTCGTCAGCGGTTTATGTCGCTGAGGCCCGACGACTCGGTATCACAGTCTTGCCTCCAGATCTGAACATCTCGGAAAAATATGATTCATTACATGATTCCCAGATTTATCTCGGTCTTAATCGGGTGCGGGATATTACCTATGAGGTTCTTAATCAGGCCGAACAAAACCGGCCATTTTCCAGTCTGGCCGATTTTATTTCACGGGTCGAAATTTCCGAACATGAAACCGAACAATTAATTCGGGTCGGGTTTTTTGATTCGCTGGAGAGATCGCGGGCAAAACTCTTCTGGATGTACCGCCTTTCCGGACATAAGGGGACACGGCGTAAAGACGATCTTTTTGGCAACGATGTTTTGGCTCCAAAAATGAAAATGCTGCCATCGTTGAAACAATTCAACCGGTATGAGATTTTTAAAGCGGAAAAAGATATTTTGAAGCTAACGGCTTCGTTTCATCCATTAACTCTCTTTACCGATTTCGAAAATGTTAATCTGAACAATATTTATAATCAACCGGATAAATCGCCGGTATCAATATCAGGCTGGCGGGCTGATAGCAAACGGATTAAAACCAGAAGCGGGCGCTGGATGGTTTTTCTCACTTTCGAGACTCTCGACGATACTTTTGAGGTTATCCTGTTCCCAGACACCTATATCTTATACTCCGAGATAATTCGGTCGTTTAGGTATCTTCAGGTTGAAGGTATTCTCAACCGCGAAGAGAGTAATCCGGCGATTGTGGCTAAAAAAATATCCACGGTCCCAACCGGGCTGCAAGAAGTTCGGTACGTTTAAAGTTGACTTTGAACTGGTCTGTCATTTTATTTTGATATGAGTATTCCAGAAAACATACAGGAAGAATATAAGAAGCTGATTGATAAAATAAATTATCATGCCCGGATGTATTATGAACTCGACAATCCTGAAATATCTGATGCCGAATATGACAAGATGTTTGATCAGCTACTTCAGATTGAAAAAGAACACCCCGAAATCGTAACGACTGATTCGCCATCGCAGAGAGTTGGCGGTGCGCCTCTCCCCCAGTTTGCAACGGTA
>JAUVBC010000302.1 GCA_030591405.1 Candidatus Zixiibacteriota bacterium | reverse complement strand
CCAGTTTCCTGAACCCAAAATATATCCAGAGCATAATCAATGGCGTTAACAGTAAAATATTCGGACGGGCGATAGCCGCCAAACCGAGACAGATACCTGCTTGTACCCAGGCGCGGATATCAGTTTGGTCCTTAATCAGTATCAGATAATAAAATGAGGCTAATAATAGAAAAATATAAAGGACCGGAATCAGAAACATCGTTTCATAAAAAATAATTGTACCATAAGTCGCATAAGCAAACCCGGCAATTATGCCAATCTTTTTTGAAAATAGTTTATGTCCGATAGCATAAACAAGTATCGCCGAGCATGAGCCTATCAGTGACTGTAATAGTCTTGTCCAAAATATTGAGCTTCCGGCAATCTTGTAAATAAATGCGAGAAAATATGGGTAGAGCGGTCCCCGGAAATATGCTTCATCGCCCCAGAAATTTCCGTTGAAAATATCTTTGGCCCAGTTTAAATGCCAGAGCTCATCAACCATCGGATATTCAAATGAGGGATTGCTTTGAAACTGGATAATATAGATCAAACGCAATAAAAAGGCCGTCAGGAATATGACCAGCGGCCATTTATTTTCAGTGATAAAACCTTTCATTAGTTTGCCTGACTGTTATCGCCTCCATAAGCTTTGGCCACAAAATAAAACATAATTCCAAGACCAACAAAAGCGATCAGCGAAAGGTAAGGTCCAAACGAACCGCTCAAAGTCGACATCATCCCTTCATGACTATCAAAAAACGAACGATAATTGAGTGAGCCGACAATCAGTCCTGCCGTCCCGACACCAATCAAGGCATCACCTGCCACCAGACCTGATCCAAACAAAATACCTATCTGATACCGTGAATTGGAAAGAGCTTTTTTCTTTGCTGATTTTCTTATAAAATAGGCCAGGATACCACCGGCCATCAATGGTGTTGACAGCGAAAGCGGTAAGTACAACCCGATAGCAAACGGCAGCGATTGTATTCCCAACAGTTCCACCGCCAGTGCGATCATCCCGCCAACAAGAATCGGAGCCCAGGGGATATTGGCATTCATAACACCCTGCACAACGGTTGCCATCACATTGGCCTGTGGGGCCAGAAGAGGGTTAGGGGTTGCTTCGGTCTGCACAAACCCAAAAGCATCGGATAAAAGATAAACGGTGAAACCCATCGCCAGAGCCGGGAAGAGCAAACCGATAAATTCGGTCAACTGCTGCTTTTTGGGAGTTGCCCCAAGCAGATACCCGGTTTTTAAATCCTGCGCGATATCACCCGACATACAAACTGCAATACAGACAACCGTTCCGACTGACATCGCCGTAACCATCCCTTTCACACCGCTGACTCCAAATGCGAGAAGTATCAAACAGGTAACCAACAAAGTTGCGATTGTCATCCCTGACACGGGCGACGATGATGACCCGACAATTCCGACAATCCGCGCCGCTACCACCACAAAAAAGAATCCAAAAATAACCGCCAGCATCGCACCGAGAAAATGCAAATCGGTTCCCGGCATCGCCCAGATAGCGATAACAATCAGGAAAACGCCGATTAAAACTGTCGACATCGGCAGATCGCGGTCGGTTCTTGGTTTGTCGGCGTCTTTAACTTTTTTGCCGAACAGCTCTTTGGCACCGGATGCAAATGAATGGAAGATCACCGGCAGTGATCTTGCCAGTGAGACAAAACCGCCGACCGCCACCGCCCCGACACCGAGATATTTAATATAAAAATTCCTTAATTGTGCCGGATTCATATCGCTTAGTGCAATATCGAGACTTGGTGCAAAAATCACCCCCGGTACCTGATCACCCAAAAAGGCGAGCAGCGGCCCGATTCCAAGATAACCCAAAACTGCCCCGGATAACCTCAGCGCCGCGATTTTTGGCCCGATAATATATCCGACTCCAAGTAGAATCGGAGTGGCGTCAATACCGATTGTCCCGCCTTTTAATGGCTTTCCAAAATCATAATTGGGAGATTCGGACCAGAGGCGCGATGTGTAAAACAGAAGTTTATAAACCATTCCAACAAATATACCGAGAAACACTGTCTTCGCTTTTTTGCCGCCTTCATCACCGGCCACAATAATTTCGGCACAGGCGGTCCCTTCCGGAAAAGCGAGTTTGCCATGTTCTTTTTCGACCAGATATTTCCGAAGTGGGATCATCAGTAAAATTCCAAGTCCGCCACCAAGCATCGCAAGCCAGAAAATCTGCATTTTTGAGATTACATGGTCATACCCCAGATCCGCCAGCTGTGAATTCGCTGCCCAGATAAAGAAGGCAGGGATAGTAAAGATAATACCGGCCGCCAGTGATTCACCGGCCGAACCGACGGTCTGGACAATATTGTTTTCCAGCACGGTTACGTTGCGTTTGAAAAAGGTGCGCAGGATCGCCATCGACATAACTGCCGCCGGAATTGAGGCCGAAACGGTCATCCCGTATTTGAGACCGATATAGGCATTGGCAATTCCAAACACGACCGATAAAATTGAGCCAAGAATGATCGCCCGAACTGTTACTTCGGCAATTGTTTCGCCTGCCGAAACATAAGGCCTGAAACTGTTTTTGTCATTTCCTTCGGATTGAGCCACGTATCCTCCTGGTTAGTTAAGTCAGATTAAGGATAAAACTATTGGTCAGAGACTCAAGTGTCAAGACAAATATGGTTTACAATATGGCTACCAAGGTTCTATATTTCATTTATGAGAAACTTGTAGGTCATGGAGCCCCGTGCTCCTGACAATTTCTCGTAGGTCGAAATCCCGAAGGGTTTCGACAAATCTGTAAATCACGTCATTGCGAGCGAAGCGTGGCAATCTCAATTTAATACATTGCCAGGAACCGATTTCTGACCGATAAAAAAGCCCCGTCATTCTGACGGAGCTTTCTTTAATTATTAATTATTTAATACTATATTATTTAATAATCATATTCATAGCAAAATACCGGTGCCGGCCCATCTTTATATTTATAATTAATAATATATACCGTATCCAATATATCAATATGCCCCGAACAATCGGCGTCGGCGATAGCAACATCCGGGACCGGTTCCGGACCGCCCTTATATTTATAATTGATGATATAAACAACATCAAGAATATCAATATCGCCATCATTATTGGCATCACCGCGGGTAACAGCCAATAATGCACGAAGTGCATTGACTCGTCCCCATCCGTAATATGCATCCCATCCTGGTACATCCAATGAAGCAGATGAACCTATTCCAACCGTATCTTCCGCAGATTGTTTTATAATGTTATAAATAGTATAAT
>JAUVBC010000189.1 GCA_030591405.1 Candidatus Zixiibacteriota bacterium | reverse complement strand
TCATATCGAAACTACTTCTTTTCTCTTCGTCTTAATAAATAACCATAAATATACCGCCAATATAATACCTACCAGCAAAAGTGTCAACAATGTCGCCATCGCCGCCGGCCCGTTTCCATCGCGATTATATTTAAATAGTATCTTTTGTGAACCGGCTGGTACTGGAACGACCCGGAACGAACCATCGGCTCGCAATACTTCGGTTTTGGTTCCATCGACCCAGGCATCCCAGAAACGATAATAATTATCGGTTAAGACTAACAGAGCGTTGGAATCGTTGGTCACTGAAATCAGTATCGAATCGGCACAATATAAATCAACCGAAGCTGTCATCTGCGATGAATCGGATTGAATAATTTCAATCGGCGGTTCCTTTTCAATGAGCACTTTTTCCCTAAGATTTTCTTTGCCGGATAAAACCAGCGGATAAATATCCTGACGATCCGGGATAACCTCATAACTATTCACAAGAAACGCGCGCGGCAGAGCATTGTCATTTCGATACAAGGCAACGTTGCCAAAATCGCGGTCAACTTTTAGCGAATCAGGCCCAAAGTAATCGGGCGGTATTTGTGAATTGGAAGGTGCCAGCAGATATTTTGCTCCGACAAGATTTAGGAAATTGGGATTTTGAAAATTCCTGGATGATGGCCCGCCCAGAAGATCATCATACCAGCGCAGTTGATTCCCATGATAACCGGTGACAACTTCAATATCATGAAACGGCAATAAATTTTGCGGGAGCACTCTGAAATTTGCCACCCTGAATTTCCCGGGCAAAGTTTTAATATATTCAGTGAGAGCATTGGGGGTAATTTCCTTCGTGTAATCATATGTCGAAATAAATCTTGAGTTGAAACGGATTCCATCAACCATGACCAGAAGCGGTATAAAAAGTAGTACAATTACGCCAAAACTTCTTTTCAGATACAGCATTATTGTCGCTGACACTAGTGCCAAAAATAAAAATACGATCCAGAAACCAGTAGTTATGTTGGGAAGATTCATAAGAGCCAGATTCCATTTGGTATAGCTGCCCTGCCCAATCAGTTCTGATTCAATGCCGCCATAAAATATAGAACAGTAAAATGATAACATCGATTCACCGGCCGCAGAAAACAGTAATGCCAGTAGCAAAATCAACGATGGAACACCAAGAAGATATATCTTAAATTTCTTTAATTTGTCAGCAGTCAGATTACGACTCTTATCGATAATAAATTGCAGGCCCATCCCGGCTAATAATGATACCGAAAAAAGAGTCACGAACATAATTGTAGATGGCGCTCGCAGAGATTTCACCTTTGGTATCACATAATAAAACAGCTTAAACAGTGGTGTTGAACCGCCCAGCGCATAAATAAACATAAAGGCGGCCAAGCCGCCAAAAAATATTGCCTTTTTTCTACGTCCAAAAAACAGTCCGATAAAGGCCAGAAAAATAGGAATTATGCCAAGATATTCGGAGTTGTCTTTGAAGGCATTTTTACCCCAGTAATAATTTCCCTCACCTTCATTAGTACCTGAGAACTCTGGAACAATCTGCGAAAAGGCCTCCTCGGCATTCATCGACCATGAAGTGGCCCACTCATACCCCCTTTTTGTATCTGCACGGGGCGAAAATTCAGTGGTGTAGACATAACCGGGATAAAACTGTATCGCAGAAATAAGCAGACCGATCACAACCGCATAGATCAGCAGCGAAGCCGGAGTAACAACTTTGACAATAGATTTTGTTTGCAAATATAAATTTATCAGCCGGAATAGACCATACAGAGCAATTGCCCAAAGAGCATAATAGGAAAGCTGCGGATGCGGGCTTAAGATTATAACTCCAATAACCAATCCCAACAGGGTAAAATTAAGGAATGGTTTCCGCTCAAAAGCCCTTTCGAGAAATAGTATGGTGAGCGGGAAAAGAGTTGTTACAAATATTTTGCCATCATGCCCGGGAGCCACCAATGATACCAGGTAACCGGAAAATCCATACGCCACGCCCGATAAAGTCGCCGCGATTTTTGATAAACCAAACTGCCGGGCGGTAAAAAACATAAAGATCCCGGCCAAAAATATATGTATTACCAAATTCAATCCCAGTGCCCGATATAAATTACCAAAAAATTTCAGAACCGATAAGGGATAATAGGTATCACCATGGAAAGCATCAACAAATGGCATCCCGCCAAATATGTATGGGTTCCAAACAGGCACCATTCCAAAATTATTAAAATACTCCACATAAAAATGGCGGAAAAATATCCCGGCATTAATCATGTCGGATCCTTTAAGCATTTTATCGGAGAAGATGAAATCGGAGAATAATACTATAATACCAATTAGGAGAACCATAATATATATTGGTACATAATATTTTGATTTTTCCGGGTTAAAATCAAAAGGGAGCGAGTTTTTCTTTTCCGGTGGTTTATTTTTGCTCAAAATAGCTCCGATTTATTTGGGCTGTTTGATTTTTCAGTTATTTGTAATATCAGTTTCCGTCGTGGTTTTTCTCATTTAGTTTTTTGCGAACTTCGCCCAGCTCTTCTTTGATGGCCGCCAAACCCTCGGATAGAAATCCAAGAATAAACAGACCAAGACCAAGACCGTTTAGCAGTATCACCAAATATAAAAGCGGCCGATAACCTTCGCCGACAACATATCTCATATATACTGCGAACAGTCCGACCAGAAGCCCTAATCCGATAGAGATAAAAGCGAGGACACCACAAAACAGAAGCGGCTTTCTTAAAAATGATATCTGAGTCTTGACCGCGATCATGTCGAGAAGACCAACCGGAATCCGCCAGATAGAAAATTTCGATTCGCCCCATTCCCGTTGATAAAGCGGAATTTTGACCTCTTCGATTTTATATCCTTGATCGGCCGCGAGAACAACTATATAGCGATGCCAGTCGCGCCGCAAAAAAATGTTTTTAATAACCTCTGAGCGGAAAGCCTTAACCGAATTAAGGTCATGAACTTTGAGGCCGAATATTTTTCGTGAAAGGAAATTGTATATCGATGAAACAAACCGTTTGCTGTATTTCCCCTGTTTCCATCCGGTGGTGACATCGGCGCCTTCTAAAATCGGTTTCACCAGGGCCGGGATATCCTCGGGCTTATACTGAAGATCGGCAGGATAAAAAACATATATTCCACCCGCGGCAATCTCAAACCCGGATTTTAGCGCCTCGGTCAGACCAAGGTTAAACTGGTGTTTCTTATATTTGATAAAATCGTATTGTTTGGCGGCATCAGAGATCAGATCAATTGTTTTGTCGGTGGAACCGTCGTCTATCAGCACCAGTTCGAAGTCATAGTCTGATTTTTGCCTCATTTGGTCAAACTGACGACATAACTCCGGAATATTGCCTTCTTCATTCAGCGCCGGAATAATAACAGATATTAAATTATTCAAAAATTATAATCCTTTAAATATCAGGGCCAATAAATCTCTCCCATATTTATTATACAATCTTAAATATAAAGCTGATGAAAAGTTACGCAAGTAAAAATGAAAACTGATTTATTTTGCCAAATCCGGAATTTTATGGAACATTCTAGTTTTCAGGCTGTTTAAAAAGCGAATGTATAATAGAGTATAATAGTCCATTTTAGAAACCTAAAAGGAGACGTATGATGCGCAAAGGATTAGTATTGAATTTGGCAATTTTGATGATGATCGGTGCCCTGGCATTTGCCGGAGACAAAGGCGAACAGAAGACATTAAAGGGAACTTTAAGCTGTATGGGCTGCGACCTCAAAATGGAGTCGGGAGCGCATTCCCAATGTAAAGTTTATGGTCATAAGCATGCCCTGAAACTGAAAGATGGCAGTTATGTGTCGTTTATGGAAAATGATCATTCTGAGAAATTGATCAATGCCGCCGATGGTAAATGGCATGGTCAGCAGGTCGAAGTTACAGGCAAATTTTTTGCCAAAGGAAACGTAATTGATGTGACCGACTTCAAGACTTCAGACAAGTCATTTGGCTGGTGTGCCGGTCATAAAGGTATGGATCAGTGTAGCTCACATGGGATGTAATTTGTAGAAATTATTTTTGTTTTTGGTACCAAAAAGGCTCCTGTTTGTTGCGGGGGCCTTTTTTATCTATTTTTTGTGCCCGGTTAATCCTCAGATTGACCGGGTTTTTTTGGCTATTCCGGCGGGTCTGAAGACCCGCGCGGCACTTGGAAAATGATAGACATAAAAAAAGCGGAAGGGGTGAGAATCGAACTCACCGGAGACAGCATAACTGCCTCCCCACGGTTTTGAAGACCGCAAGGACCACCAGATCCTATCCACTTCCAATATAATTATACGGATTGTCTAAAAAAAATCAAGAGGGGAATAAAATTAGCAATTGATTTAAAAATCAAAATGTATATTCTAATCTTTATCATCCAAAATATCTGGATTATCAAAATACTTTGTAAAACCGCAATGAAACTCAATACGTTCGCATATTGATTGCTCATCGTCAATCTGATTGGTAAAAATATATGGTCGAATTAAATTCAACAATAATGAAGTTACAGTTTCATAATGAAATATTGCCTGTTCGCGCATAAACTCCTTATTGCCCCTGAAAATATGTCTGAATCCATGCGCATTTGGGTGCGCATAGCCAATTAGATATTTGTAAAATGCTTGATGAAAACCATCACAAATTTCAGTTTCCTTAGCCATTGAATGGAAATCAATAATTCTTCCATCATTTCGTTTTAAGATAGAATTCCTTTTCTTGTTGCCCAGCGATTTAAAGAAAGTGTTCTCTTCAATTTGTTGGGTTATTTCATCAAATTTTTTTTGGTCAAATTCTATTTTTTCTCGCTTTGATTTCATGATTTTAGCAAAGCTAATCACATCCTTATAAGTGCTCCTTTGCCACACAAGATTTCTGAGCTCTTTTTCAGATTGATCTTTGGCCTTTAGTAGATAATGAAGTGCCAAATAGCTTTCATATAGACTTCTAATTATTATTAGTGCACTACTGAAATCATGAATACTTATAGGGTCTTTAAAAATAAATATCTCATTATTGGGACGAGGCCAGAATATATTCCATAGTGTGATTGA